>NZ_JBHFKT010000025.1:0-79331 GCF_042879335.1 Photorhabdus sp. RM96S
TGTGGATAAATAACGGTAAACAGATAAGATTGCAACAAGAATAAAGCGTGGCTTATTTTGTACGGTTAATTCGTCATCTTATGGATAAAAAATGATCATGCGTTAGCCCTGGAGGACGTGAAGGCGGACGTTCTTTTAAACTCACAAAATCTCAGGTTCGCTTGGCACAAGCTTCCATGAAGAGTAGAGATTGTAGCGTATCTGAATTATGTGAAGAGCTTGGGATTAGCAGACAGACTCTTTATAAGTATGTAGGGCCAGATGGGGAACTCAGGGAACAATAGACGACCAAATCGATATTCTCACTCTGAAAGCGACTGGCGATTTGCGATAAGTAATCCACTGAACGCGCGAGTCTGTCTAACTTTGTCACGATTAACGTATCTGATGTGGCACACAATAAAGGGGCAGAAAATGCCCCTTTATTGTGTCAGATATATTTGACGATAAGGAAATATGGCGTATACTTTAATTATCGAAGTATAAGGGGCAAAGGAATGATAACTGTATTAAGTACAGAAACATTTGATAACTGGATTGATGCCCTGAAAGACATCAGGGTAAAAACAAAGATTCAGGCACGAATTCGCAGACTGAAAAACGGTAATTCTGGCGATATAGAGCCAGTAGGGGAAGGGTTTTCAGAAATGCGGATTCATGAAGGTAAAGGCTACAGGGTTTATCTAAAAAATCACGGAAAAGTAATCGTTGTTTTGTTGTGTGGGGGAGATAAAAGTACACAGCAAAAAGATATAGCCAGAGCAAAAGCCATTTACAAAGAGATTGAGGGGGAGCTATGAAACTGAAAGAATATGATATTGCAGAACACTTAAACAGTGAAGAAGAAATGCAAATGTATCTTAATGAAATTATGGAAGATGGTGATCCGGCATTGGTACTGTCTGCGCTGGGTGATATTGCCAGAGCCAGAAACATGAGCCAGCTTTCAAGAGAGGTCGGTATGTCCAGAGAAGGGCTATATCATGCTCTTTCAGGAAAAGGTAATCCAACATTCAGCGCTATGATGAAAATAACAAAAGCGTTAGGGCTGAAACTTCACTTCACAGGGGCTTAATTGATCTGCCCCCCAAAAGTTGGACGCTATACTTCAACTTTTGGGGCTCTTTAGCCAACGGGTAAGTTCCCCGGTCTTAAACCCTTTCACAACGCTGAAACGCATGAACATAGGGTGGCCCTTTTCATTCATTGAAACCGCCGCAACGAAAGGGCATTTCCCTTTTGCCCCTCGCCCTCGGGGGCCGTGCTGAGCCCCGCCCCAGTATGGCTGTGGCTCAGCGGTGTGCCCGGTTGCATGTTCCAGATCCATGCTCAGAGCGTGATGCACTTATTGAAAATAAAATCAAAACAAAATAATATTTATTCTAATCATTGTCATCTATTTTTATCCTGTTTTTACTTCCATTATTTTATTAGGATAGAAAAATTTTCATATTTTAACTTTATTATTTTATAGGTTTTATTTTCAGAGAAATAGACAGGTAATAACTCACGAAAATTAATCCGCTTACTCCCCATTTATATAAAAATAATTAACCATGTAAGTTATAAAAACAGTCCATTATTATTTTTTTGAACTAGACTATGATTGGCGCAAATGGATAGAGTTATCTATACGATAATTTAATACATTGATTACATAAGAAAACAATTTAATTAAAGAGGGGAATATGAGCCAAAAAAATGATTTTAAAGCTTTTTCCATTAGTAATAATGCTAATGTAGTGAGTCAAGAAAAATATGAAGAAAATCAGAGTTTACAGGTGGGGTTTCCGCCAGATAATATTTCTACTCACGTATTAAATAAGGCGTTACGCCAATCATCAACAATAGCTACTGTTATCGCTAACTTTATTGCAACACAATCTGGCGATGATGTTTTGGATGATGGTGATATCGCTAAACTCACCTCAAAATTAAATCAAGCGTTAAAACAAAAAGTCACAGCAGAAATTCCTGATGCCTCATTGACACAAAAAGGCGTTGTCCAACTGACCAATGAAATTGGCAACAATGACACACTGGCAGTGACACAAAAGCTGGTGCAGGAAATCATCAATTCATTGCGTGGAAATATTGATGGTAAAGTCTCCAATAGCCGGAAAATAAATGGTAAGGCGTTGATTGAGGATATTAATCTGAATGCGAGTGATGTAGGGGCATATACTCAAACAGAAGTTTACACCCGAGCAGAAGTGGACAGATTGATTAAGACAACCAGTGAAATTCCTGTTGGTGCTCCTATTCCTTGGCCGTTAGCGCATCCACCTATCGGTTATTTCGCTTGTAATGGTTCCGCTTTTAATAAATTACAGTACCCAAAGTTAGCAGAAGCTTATCCTGATGGCAGATTGCCCGATTTAAGAGGCGAGTTCATTCGTGGTTGGGATGATGGTCGTGGAGTAGATAGCGGGCGCATAATTTTAACATCACAGAATGATGCGATTAGGAACATCACAGGCATAATCGACAGCATAGCTCATGGAGGTTCTCGTTATTCGTCAGCATCAGGGGCTTTTGTGAGAGAAAATGGGAACGATATAGGTAACGCGAAAGGGGGAGGCCATACTGGAAAATTCACGTTGGATGCATCACGTGTTGTCCCAACAGCAAACGAAAACCGCCCTCGGAATATCGCATTTAACTACATCGTAAAGGCGGAATAATAATAACACAAGAATATATTTTAGATACTGAAATATAATAGCGTTAAAATTTTACCGTTTTTAAATGTTGATAAAAATATTTTTTAAATCAGCATATTGACTTAATAAAAGCTCGTATAAAACGAGCTTATCACTATGTTATGAACAATGAATATAAATTCATGTGGAATTATGTCTAATAATTTAATGTATTAATTATAAAATTTAGGATAAGTATATGAGTCAAAAAAATGATTTTAAAGCTTTTTCTATTAGTAATAATGCTAATGTATTGAGTCAAGAAAAATATGAAGAAAATCAGAGTTTACAGGTGGGATTTCCGCCAGAAAATATCTCTACACATGTATTAAATAAGGCGTTACGCCAATCATCAACAATAGCTTCTGTTATCGCTAACTTTATTGCGACACAATCTGGCGATGATGTTTTGGATGATGGTGATATCGCTAAACTCACCTCAAAATTAAATCAAGCGTTAAAACAAATAGCCACTGATGGCAAAGTACCTAATAGCCGGAAAATAAATGGTAAAGCGTTGACTGAGGATATTAACCTGAATGCAAATGATGTGGGGGCATATACTCGAACAGAAGTAGATAAACTGATTAAGACAACCAGTGAAATTCCTGTTGGTGCTCCTATTCCTTGGCCGTTAGCGCATCCACCTATAGGCTATTTCACTTGTAATGGTTCAACTTTTAATAAATTACAGTACCCAAAGTTAGCAGAAGCTTATCCTAATGGTAGATTGCCCGATTTAAGAGGCGAGTTTATTCGTGGCTGGGATGATGGTAGAGGGGTAGATCCCGGTAGAATACTTCTAACAAACCAGAGTGATGCACTACAAGATTTAAAAGGCTCATTTAAAGGAGATGGTGAAATAGCAGTCACCACTGAAGGTGTTTTTGCTAATGGCGGCGCTGTAAGTGGTAAATATGGAGCCCAGAACGATAACGTTAGTTATAAAACCCTATTTGATGCGTCACGAGTAGCCAGAACGAGCCATGAAACCCGCCCTCGAAATATTGCATTCAACTACATCGTAAAGGCTGAATAATGATGACCTAAAAATAATCTTAGATATTGAAATTGCCATAGCCATAATTTGTTATGAAGAATATCAGCGTTTATCATGACATTTGGCTCTGGCAAAATCATTTTCACGGATAATAAAAGCTCATCAGATAAGATGAGCTTACTTGTGTTATTGATGAGCAAGTTCATCATCAGAACGAGGCGCTTCTCCACCTGTCCGGAATAGGATATCCCGGAATGCTTTCATATCAGCAGCTTTGTAAAGCGCTGTTTTTTAGTCAGCGCTTTTATCTAATAAAAATTCTTAAATTATTTCACCTCCCTTCTAAAATTAACCACAGATTAAATCAAACTCTAACTCCACCTATATTTCAATTTTTCTGACTCGTCAGATTCTGATTATTAAAAACGGCGATATAAAAAATAAGACAAGTATGAAAATGCATTTTGACCATAATGCGATTTATCGATTTTTCACCATAAATACAATTAGTTATAAAATAATATAAATTTCCTGATATTATATTTCATTCTAAGGCTATTGCATTAAGTTAATATCCATGAGAATTTATTCCCCGCCGAAATACGGTGGGTTTTGAATATCATTAAATGTGTCACAACATATTAACTTGCTATCAATAGCGTTAATTGATCTCTTCATCTATTTCTCATCTTATTCGGTTATTTACTGTCTATCTCATAATGCTTACTGAAATAGACCATTAATCAGGTTTGGTGCGGTTTAACGTAAGTTTGCACTTCCTGTCATATATAAAAGGTAAAAGGTGCCATGAATACTCAACGTAAGCTTGATAAAGTCAGACCGCCCCGAGTTCAGATTACTTATGATGTTGAATTAGGTGGCGCGGTCGAGAAAAAAGAATTGCCTTTGGTTATTGGCGTTATTGGGCAATTTGCTGAGCAATCTATTCCCATGCGTGAACGTCGTTTCATGCATGTTGATAAAGATAATTTTAATGCAGTGATGGAAGGTTTATCACCTTCATTGGAATTACAGGTTGAAAGCGCACTGCCGGGTCAGAGCGGATTTATTAATGTCGATTTGCAATTTAAATCAATGGCTGACTTTAACCCTGAGAATTTAGCGAAACAAATAGAACCGCTTCATCATTTGTTAGAGGTACGCAGCAAACTCAGTGATCTGAAAGGCCGTGCATTGAGCAATGAAAAATTGCGAGACCGTCTGACGGAAATTCTGGCTGAACATGTGGATAAATTACCGCCGGTAAATGAAGAAGCGGAAACCGCCGCCACAGAAAATACAGCAGATGACGTCACCCCGGAAAATAGCAATATCCCGGAAAATAACAATGCACAGTGAGGACAGTATGGAACAGAGCGTTGTTGAACAACAAGAATTGAAAACGACAGAAACCAGTGGTGATTTTCTTGATCAGATTATTGATAACACGCAGGCCATTCGTCGGGAAGCCGATCGTGATCGGGTAAAAAGCCAGCTCGACCAATTTCTGGCCGAAGTCACCTCCGGTTCACTGGTTATTTCTGGCGATTTGGTAAACAGCATTGAGGAACGCATCGCAGCGATTGATGCGCTGATGTCCGCTCAACTGAGTCTGGTCTTACATCACCCGGAATTTCAGCGTCTGGAATCTTCTTGGGTAGGGCTTAAAGGATTACTTGACCAAAGCGAAACGGATAATACTCAGATCCGCATGTTGAACGCGACGAAAACCGATTTGATTAAAGACTTTAAATCGGCATCGGATTTCGATCAGTCAATGCTGTTTAAAAATGTGTATGAATATGAATACGGTACCTTCGGTGGTGAACCTTATTCAGCGTTTGTCGGTGATTTTGACTTTGATAACAGCCCGGAAGATCTTTACTTACTGGAACAGATTTCTCATGTGGCAGCAGCAGCCCATGCGCCGTTTATCAGTTCAGTCAATGCGGGCATGTTAGGGTTGAATGATTTTGGTGAACTACCACGTCCACGTGATTTATCCAAACTGCTTGAAACATCTGACTATCTGCGCTGGAAACGCTTCCGGGAATCTGATGATTCTCGCTATGTCGGCCTGACGTTGCCGCGAGTGATTGGCCGTTTGCCTTACGGGGCAAAAACCATCCCGGTCGAACAATTCTGCTTCGAAGAGCAGGTAAAGGAAGGAAACAGCAACAGTTATCTGTGGATTAACGCCGCTTATGCACTGGCAGGACGTATGGTAGCTGCATTTGAACAGTATGGTTGGTGTGCGGCGATCCGCGGTGTGGAAGGTGGAGGATTGGTTGAGGCATTGCCAGCGTATCATTATACCTCTGTATCCGGGGAAAATGTGCTGCAATGCCCGACTGAGGTGGCTATTTCTGATCGCCGTGAAAAAGAGTTAGCAGAATTAGGGTTCATTCCTCTGGTTTATTATAAAGGAACTGACTATGCCGCATTTTTCTCGGTGCAGTCACCGAATAAGCCGAGAAAATATAATTCTGACCTAGCGAACGCTAACGCGAAATTATCGACCCAATTGCAATATATTATGACAACTTCTCGTTTTGCCCATTATCTGAAAATGATTGTACGTGACAAAGTGGGTAGTTTTATGTCTCGCGGAGAATGTCAATCTTATCTGCAAAACTGGATCAACCAATATATTGTTGGCTCTGATACCGTCGGCGCAGAAATTAAAGCGAGTCACCCATTACGGGAAGCAAGAGTTGATGTCGTTGAAGTCCCCGGCTCACCGGGAACATATCGGGCTGTGGCTTATTTAAGGCCGCATTTCCAATTAGAAGGATTAAGTATGTCTTTACGGTTGGTGGCTGATTTACCACCGTCATCGGCTGCCTGATTTTTCTATTTATTAATATTTATCCTATTTATTACAACTAACTGGAGTAGTTAATTATGAGTTCTTCAATTTTTTTACAAATTGATAGTATTAAAGGTGAGAGTACCGACAGCAAACATAAAGAGTGGATTGAACTGGAACATGTCAATTTTGGCGCATTCAACCATGCACGTATTGCAGACAGCGGTAAACGTAAAATTACCGTTGGCGCAGCGGATTTCCGCACCATTGATTGTGTGAAGGTGATGGATTCCAGCTCGATTAAATTACTGTCTGCCGTGGTGCAAGGTACCGCGATTAAGAAAGTGAAATTGGAAATCTGTACGATTTTCAAAGGCGAAATGCACCCTTACGCGGAAGTGGAAATGGATGAGTGTGTCATCTCCGATGTTCATGAAACGTGTTCACGTGGTGGTGAATTCCCACAAGAACAGATTTCTATCACCTATTCCAAAATTAAATGGACATTTACGCCACTCAAAGAAGATGGCACGAAAGGAGATAAGGTTGGGCCGGAAGGTTGGGATCTTATCGAGAATAAAAAACAGTAACAATTACCCTTTACTGCCGGTTGAAGGCCGGCAGTTTTTACCGGAAATATATGATGATTCAGCCTTCATTTCTCCATCGTCTGAAAGATGATTATCCACAAGATGAAAATCGGGGCGTCACACTGGTTTGGTCACGTCAGGAAGTTATACAAAGCCTAATCGCCGATTTGAGTATGTTATTTTCATCAAGACCGATTTCTGAAGTTTTCCCTTTATTTGGTGAGTTATCGAAATCCGTTTTAAATTATGGCGTTTCTGATGTCATTAATGTGGATATTTCGGATGATGAGCGTATTGATGCACTGAGCAATAATATTTATCAAGCTATTTCCCGATTCGAGCCTCGTTTGCAAGATGTCGTTATTACATTACAGAAAAATACGCCGGAGAATATTACCTTCTGGGTGAAGGGAATTTTCTTCAACGAACAAGTGGTGTTTTCTATCTCATGGAACAGTACCGCATATACCTATTCAATTTCATGGGATAAATAACAAGATGATGTTATTACCACAAAAAATACTGACTTATTATAACCGGGAATTGGGTTATTTAAGGCAATATGGCGCTGCTTTCTCTCAGCGTTTTCCTAAAATTGCTAAACGTCTTGGGTTCGCAGAAGGTGTTTCAGAAGATCCGCATGTAGAACGCCTGGTGGAATCTTTTGCATTCCTGACGGCAAAAATCCATCAGCGGATTGATGAAGATATGCCGGAACTCAGTAATGCCATGTTAGAGGTATTAGCGCCCCAGTTTCTACGTCAAGTACCGTCGGTATCGTTGGTGCAGTTTCAACAGGACCCATTAGCATCCGGTGTGACCGGAATGATGACGGTGGCGCGGCATACGCCATTGTTTTCTCAGCCGGTGGGCGATGTGACCTGTCATTTCCGCACGGTATATCCGCTGGAGATGTTGCCATTGGATTTAACGCACGCGGAACTGACGCCAGACCCTTATGATCGGGATTTTATCTTAACGCTGAATTTCACTTTGTGGCCGGGTGCCAGCTTTCAGGCGCAACATATCCGGTTGTATTTACATGGCGCACCAGTGCTGACCCATAGTTTGTATGAATTGTTGTCAGCGCAAGTTAAGCAACTGGAATGTCGGTTAGGCGAGCGTACATTCAACCTGAATAGCCGGGGTGTTCAGGTAGTGGGTTTTGATCCGCAAGATAGCTTATGTGCCGATGATTCATTAATAAACCCGATTCATCACTTATTTCGTGATTATTTCAGTTTCCCAGAAAAGTTTTTATTTCTGGATATTCCGTTACCGGATGCCGGTTTGATCACCCGTTCATCAGGCAAGCTGCAATACCGTTTCCAACTTAAGGATTGTGTTGCATTGCGCCGCATTGAACGTATGAGTGATAAAGTCAGCAACGAAACCTTCCGGCTAAATTGCGTGCCGATAATTAATCTGTTTTCTCATCAGGCGGAACCCATTATTCCACTGGAAACAGAGCATGAATATCTGGTTCAACCGGATGCTCGTCGCCCACAAAGTATGGAAGTCTATACCATCGATCAGGTCGAGATTGTCAGCCGTCAACAGGAACAATTAAGTTCCAAACCGGTGCCGTCGTTATTTGGTATTGAACATACACAGTCTGACGAACAGCTCCCATTATTTTGGCAGGCAACGTCACGTCCCTCACTCAGACATAACGATCTGGGAATGAATATGTTCATCGGTTTTTCTGATAGCAGTGGTGAACATCTGAAACCCGAAACCGATGTGGTGAGCCTGAGTTTGACCTGTACTAACCGCGATATCCCGCGACAGTTGAGTAACGGTCATCCTGATGGCGATTTCGAATCAGAAAGCGCACTGCCGGGGGTAAAAATTCTGGGATTGATCCGTCCCCGATTGCCGGTGCGTCCACAACCCAATAGTGCATTGAACTGGCGATTGGTATCGCAACTCAATTTAAACCAAATGTTACTGAGTGGTCCGCAGGGTGTTCAGCACTTAAAAGAGGCGCTAGAACTCTACAACTTGCTTGGCGATCCCGCCATATCGCGGTTGATTGCACAACTACAGCAGATTGCTATTGTGCCGGTGAGCGCACGCCTGAATCCCGCCGATCCCCATTCTCTGGCGCGTGGGCTGGAGGTGACATTGACATTTCAGGCGCAAGCAGGCGAGTTTATTGATTTTTATCTGTTTTGCAGCCTGCTAGAACGTTTTATTGCCATGTATGCGCCGATTAACAGCTTCACGCAGACCGTAACACAGTTAGAGACGCTTAATAACAGCACTCACCGTTGGCCGCGTCGCAGTGGGAGAGTGACATGGCTTTAGAAAATAAGATGCGTTTAGCTGGCGGCCGTTTTTATCAAAATGTACGTCGTTTGCTTAAACATTGTCGCCAACGTGAAGACGCGATAATCATCCCTGATGATGTGGTGCAATTCAGCTCTGCACTGACATTAGATGCGCCGACAAGGGAAATCGAGTCGCTATTACCACCGCAAGAGGGGGATGAGCAGTATCGCATGGCGGTACATCACTTTGGTCTGTTAGGAACCCTTGGCGCATTACCGTTGCGTTATACCGAGTGGCTGATTGACAGACGTTACCGCTATGGCGACGAATCGGCTCAGGCATTTATTGATATTTTTACTCACCGTCTACTTAGCCTGCGTTTTCAGGCATGGCAGAAATATCGGTTATATATCAATGCCGAATTGCAAAACCATGCAGAGTTACAAACCCATCGGGCTTTACCGGCAGTCATTCCGGCAGTTGTCGGCCAATTGATGGATAACAAAATAGAGCGCTCTCATCCCGCTTGTGTCGGATTGCTGGCAACACCGGTCCGTTCAATGGTGAATTTGCAACACCTGTTGCAGCGGGAATTTGGTATGGCGGTCAACATCCAGCCCTTTAAAGGGCGCTGGCAATATGTTGAACAGGCGCACTGTTGCTATTTAGGTCGCAGTTTGCTAAGCGATAACCCGATGTTGGGTCGCGCTTATTGGGATATTCAATCAGGATTTCATATTCAGTTAGGGCCGTTTGCCGCTCGGCAACGAGCCGCCTTTATGCCGGGAAATGAACAATATCGCAAACTGACACAATGGGTATGGCAATTTGCCGGGCCGTTGCTCTCCTTTTCACTGGAATTGTTGGTACAGCATAGTGGGCAAGACAATATATTAAATGGCAGCCGTCAATTGGGGTGGGATGGTTGTTTGGGTGATACCGGCAAGAACAATATTCAGCATATCTATCTGGCTGAATGTACAGGTCCCTACGCGGATTAAACAAAAATACAGGTAATAAAAAAATGCTGTTAGGGCAAAAGAATCGTTTTTTACAGGTTATCGGTAGCCTGTCTGACATTGTGGCACTGAGCAAAATAGAGGGTGAAGAGCACCTGTCACGGCCTTATTCATTTTCTGCTCAGCTCTATTCCAACGCGGATTGGGATAAGCTGGAGTCTCATATCGGTAAGCCTTTGGCATTTCGTCTCGGTGAAGCACCGAATCACCGCATTGTGCATGGCATATTGACTGAATTGCAGCAACAAGGTTTCAGCGACGGCCAGTTTTGTTATCAGGCACGTATTGAACCCTGGCTGAAAATGCTGACATTAACCCATAATCTGCGCGTCTATCAGCGCATCAGCGTGCCGGATATGGTATGTGATATCTTCCGTAAACGTGGGTTTAACGACGTTGAACTGGCGCTAAAAAGCCGTTATCCGAAGCTTGAATATTGTATGCAATACAAGGAATCAGATTTTGACTTTGTGACACGCCAACTGGAACAAGCAGGAATTTTCTATTTCTTTCGCCATGAAGAGGGGCGTCATGTGCTGGTATTGGCAGATCATCCTTCTACGTTTATTAACGCGCCTTTAGCGGTATTGCCATATCAATCGAACGTGGGTGATCAGCAGGGCTATGGGCTACGCGCTTGGCATATTCATCGCACACTGATTCCAGGTACGGCGGAAATGAATGGTTATAACGTTAAAAGTGCCGCGGCAATCAGTGCCAGTGCTAAAGCGAACAGCGGCTATTCTACCAATCCCAAGCTTTCTATCTATGATGATCGACGTCAGGAGGAGCGTAATCAACTGGAAGTACAGGCAACGCTGTGCATGGAACAATGGGAATCACAGTCTTATTACGCACGTGCCGTTAACAGTTATCCCGGTTTGCAAGTAGGGCATCAGTTTACCCTGAAAGGGCACGCCAGTGCCGATGGCCGTTATGCCGTGGGCCACCAGCGATTAAAAGCGGAAAACAACCTGGAGGAAGGCGAATTACTGTTTTCGTCTCAAGTGACCTTATTCCCGGCGAATAAAGCATTTCGCCCGCGTCCTTCTGTTACGCGGCCCTACATTTCCGGCGTATTGTCCGCGCTAGTAGTAGGGCCGACGTCAGAGGAGATCCATACTGATGCACAGGGACGCATCAAAATCCAGTTTCACTGGGATAAAGAACATAAAAAAAATGATGACAGCTCTTGCTGGATACGTGTCAGTCAGTTTTGGAATGGCGCAAAGTTTGGTGCGCAATTTGTGCCACGTGTGGGCAGTGAAGTGTTGGTGAGTTTTATTGATGGCGACCCGGATAGCCCGCTGGTGACCGGAACGGTTTATAACGGGGTGAAGATGCCCCCATTCGCGCTACCGGGGCAGAAAACCCAAAGCGGGATTACGACGCGCAGTAGTGCAAAAGGCACAGTGGAACAAGGACATCAGTTCTGTTTTGAAGATAAGAAAGGTGAAGAATTCATTTTGCTTCACTCACAAAAAGATATGCGCCTGAAAGTGAAAAATGATTTTTCGGCGCAGATCGATCGCAACGTGTTATGGGAAATCCAAGAAAAGCGCGATACCCAAATTAAAAAGGGCAATGACACGTTAATTTTGAGCGAGGGCAACGCCTTAACTGAGGTGAAAAAAGGTGACAAAAAACAAACGCTGGATCGTGGCAATTTTACCACCACCGTCAGTGCAGGCAGTTATGAGCTGGAGGTATCCAGAGGTAACGCCAAAATCAATGTAGGTCAACAATGCACAATTACGGCAAATCAGGGCATTGAACTGAAAGTCGGTGCCAGCACATTATCGATTACCCCGGCCGGGATCACCATCAAAGCGCCATCTGTTACCGTAGAAGGATCAGGAAAACTGGCGTTGAAGAGCGGTGGCATGGCGGAACTAGCCGCAACCACGGTAAAAGTAGAAGGCAGTGCAATGGCACAATTAAAAGGCGGCATTGTTCAGGTGGATGCGACCGGCATTGCTATGGTGAAAGGCACTCTGACCAAGATTGGTTAATAGCAGGATCAACGAATAATAAGAGTTTGCAATCATGGTTAAATTACGACACTACCCACTTTCGCCACAGGCGGAATTGGCACTACAACAACACGCAGCACATGAACAGAATCTATCGGCGCTTAATAAGGAAATGTTGTGGCAAGACGCAGTGTGCTACACCATTTTTATGTTGCCTTACACTCAGGCTCTGGAACTGGTACTGACATTTATCTCCTGCGTTTACGAACGCGATCTGATGCAAGGACAACGGTCGTTATTGCAACAAGTGCGACGCTGGCGGGTTGATGGCGGTGATCCGTTGCGTCATGAACTGTTCGAACAGGCGCAAACAGTCGGGTTCGATAACCCGATTTCATGTCTGGCGCTTTCCGTTTTTTGGAGTGAAGGCAGCATGACCACCCCGGATTTGGAAGCGGTCTATCCACAACCGTGGCAATCACTGGCGGCATTAGCCGATACGTTGTGCCTGATATTGCATATTTATGGCGAACAACCGGAACGACAAATGCAGTACGTTGAGCAATTTTTTCAACTGGCACATGGTCAACTGAGGCAATTGTCACCGTCACAAGATCAGGGACGCAAAAACTATCTGTACTATGAAGCCACATTATCAGGAGAGCAATGATGCCAATGCCAGCCGCCCGTGTGGGTGATATGCATATTTGTCCAATGGTCTCGCCTGCGGTACCGCCGGTGCCACATGTAGGCGGACCGATTATGCCGCCAGGTGTACCGACAGTGCTGATTGGTGGATTACCGGCGGCGACAATGGGTTCAATGCTGGTGTGCGTCGGGCCGCCGGATACCGTTGTCATGGGCAGCCCAACGGTATTGATTGGCGGACGGCCTGCGGCCAGACTCGGCGATTTATGTGCACATGGCGGCACAATTACTACTGGTTACCCATTAGTGATTATTGCTTGAAATGGAGGCCACTGTGAACTTAGCCCAAATGAACTTAGCCAAAATAGATATCGCGCGTTTTTTACAGCCCATTACTGCTGACAAACCCGCAGGGTGCGATATCGAATACGAACCTATTTTCGAGCAGATAAACGCAGCGCGCGAAACCGACGACGATTTTCTCCAGGACGACGCATGGGGTTATGAAACCCGTCAGGCTGATTGGCTGCGAGTTTCAACGTTGTGCCAAGAAGTGCTGGAAAAACAGAGTAAAGACTTGCAGATAGCTTGCTGGTTAACCCAAGCGCAAGGGGAACTGTATGGCCTGGCAGGGATTAACGGTGGTATCACATTACTTGCCCGTTTACTGGAAACTTTTTGGCCGGTGCTTTATCCACCACTGGATGATACAGAGATAAACAGTGCGGATGCCCGTCTTGGTCGGTTGAACTGGTTGGATAAGCAATTGGTGAAACAATTGGACAATCTGACATTGACCGATGATGGCAAATTAAGCCTGAGCGTCTGGCAACGGGTGCAATATTTTGAACAACGCGTTGCCGTTAATAATGAATTACGCAGTGCCTTGATCAGTGATGGCTATTTCGGTATCGCTGAGTGCGACAGCAGTATTCGCACTACGCCAACCGAACAATTTAACCAACTGCTGATGCAAGCTGAGCAGGTCAGTAAGGCGTTGGCAGAACTGCAACACATCATGGCGAGTCTGTTGCCGGATACTGGTAATAGCATGAGTGCCAGTACGCAGCGCTTGCAAGATCTGCTGGCCTTAATTGAACGGTTTCGTGAAACGGTGACACCGGAATTCATTCAGGAATATCGCAATGAAGAAATAACGGCAGGAGAAAATGCACCAAATGATATAAATACGGCTTTTTTAACAGAGGGTCGGACGCACCATGAAATGCGCGCTAGCGCTATTAAACAATTGATCAATATAGCCAATTACTTTCGTCAAAATGAACCTACCAGTCCAGTGCCCTATTTAATTGAACGTGCAGCGCGTTGGGCAAATATGGGCATGGCCGAATGGCTGGAAGAAATGATGTCAGAAAATACCTCCGCGCTACAGGAAATTATGCGCGTGATAAAAGGACCAGAAATAAATAGAGAATAAGATGAATAACATGAATCTTTATAGCGTCATTAAACGCCGTTTTTTAATATTGACGGTAATTCTTGTAATAAGTGGTTGCAGTCACTCTATTTCCAACGATGAAAAACGCTTGCAGGCAATTGAACAAGCCAAACCAGTTTATGCCAGCAATGCCATTCGTTTAAGAATAACTGCGGTTCCGCAACTGAATGTTTTTAATAATATGTCAAATAGTTGCACAATATTAATTGCTCAAGCGGAGAAACGTGAACAATTAGATAAATTACTGGCTAATCCGGTGTTATTACGCAATTTATTTGCCGGCACCGGTGCAACAGAGCAAATATTACAGTTGGATAATTACGTGATGATGCCGGGGCAATCGGTATCTTTACACATCGATAGAGCGGAACAGGCGCGTTATATCGCATTAATTGCCGGTTACTACCCGGCGCCAGATAATACTCATACGCGAGTATTATCACTGCCGCTGCGCCTTGAGCAACACGGTTGGTGGAATAGCGCCTGGAGCGCTGAATTTGTTCCCATGCGCATTAATCTGACGCTAGGACGTTACGCCATTACCCGCAGTGATTTCTCCGCAGGTAACACTGGCGATGAGGTGGTTTTTCCTGGACAAATAGTTTTTCCCGGACAAACGGCAGAATCCGGCAGTGACGAAAGTGTGTTAAGGAAGTAACCCATGTTTGAACATAAACCGATATATTGGTATTCAGGATTATATTTACAACCACAGCACTTTCAAACCCATGAATTGCAAAATGAATACTGGCAAGGACGTTATCAGTTACTGACACAGCCTTATGCTTTTGGTGTGGTGAAACTCGCATTCAATCTGGCCGCGTTAAGTGATGAAATACTGAGTGTTCATCACGCCGCGTTTATTTTTCCCGATGGTTGTTACGTGGATTGTGATGTCAATGGCGTACTCAGTGCCCGATCATTGCGGGATTGCTGGCCGGTACGTGATAAACCGCAGCGCATCTATGTTGGCCTGCGTATGTTCAGCCACAATCAGAGTAACGTCACCGGTATCACGGATGCCAACGGTGTCGGTAATATCACCAGCCGTTGGGTAACATGGCCGCAAGAACAGCGTATGCGGGATGCTTTTGGCGAGGGACCGGAAGCAGAAGTGCAACAACTGACCTATAATTTGCGTTTTTTCTTACACGATGAGATTGATCAGGCAACGGATTATGCATTATTACCGGTGGGTCAACTGCATTGCACCAGTGACGGTATTGCACTGGATAACCGCTATCTACCGCCATGTTTGACGCTCTATGCTGTGCCACAACTGGGCCAGCGCATTGATCAACTGTGTCAGGAGTTAACCGGGCGCGTCCATCAATTGGAAGAGTTGAAACGCCCGCAAACACTGGAAGGGGAAATTTATACCCAAGAAAAAAGCACATTATTGCTGACACTACGGACTCTGGCGCGTTATGTCGTACAGTTGCACCATTTTCAGGAAGCGCGAGATGTTCATCCCTTACAGATTTTTGGGCTATTGCGTCAACTCATCAGCGAGCTTTCCTGTTTTACCGATCGTTGCTCCTTTTTAGGCGAGTGGAATGGGCAAGAAGAGGTACTGGAGAAATATCAGCATCGGGATCTGGCGCTAACTCTTGATAGTTGTGAACGGACAATTGCCGATTTGCTTAATGCACTGGTGCTGGAACCCAACACCGTGATCCCTCTGCAACAGGAAAGCCGTGGTTATTATCATGCAACCTTCAATACAACAGGGAACAATGAACAGCAACGGCTCTATTTGGTGCTGCGTTCTGACAGCTTTACCCATCGCGAGCGTGAAATTCCTGATGATCGCTTAATTAAACTGGCGGCGGCAGAACAGATCGACAATATTATTAACCGCGCTTTGCCCGGTGTACGTCTGTACTACCAGGAAATTGCGCCACATGGTTTACCTAACCGAGCAAATACCTGCTATTTCCGGGTAGAAAACCGCGGTGCATTGTGGCGGCAAGTAGAAGAGAGCAAACGTGTGGCAGTGCACTGGGCAGATGCGCCAGACGATTTACAAACAGAAATCGTTATAGTGAGAGCATCATGATGCAGTTATTGGATTGTTATATTCCAGTATTCACTTGCGTATTGCGCATGATCCAGCAGCAGGTGAATCAAGCGGAAATAGTGCGGCAAACCGTGTTAGCTGAGTTGACACAAGCGCAGAATAGGGCGCGTTTGCAGGGTTATGGGGCACAAGATATCGAAGAGGCAAATTTCGCCGTGGTCGTTTGGGCAGACGAAGCCATTTTGTGTGCAGGCCAAAAAGAACTGAGTATTTGGCGCCAATCATCGTTGCAGGCTGAGCTTTATGATGCCGAACTGGGTGGAAATACGTTTTTTGATCGCCTTGCCGCGTTAGTACCGGATAATTATCCGGTTCGATTGGTCTATGTTTTTTGTCTGCTTGCTGGATTTTATGGCCGTTATGGCAAACATGATAATTTAGAATTACACAATATTATCCAGCAAGAATTAAATAATCTTCCTGATACTTTACGTGGTTATCTCTCTTTAGAAAATAACCAATTAATGAACGGCTGCGATAATAATCCAAAAAATAAGCACTCCAATCATAAATGGCGTAGAAAATTAATATTATTCATGTCATCTATTACATTAATTTATATTTTTATTACCGTCTATTTATTAAATATTGGTCGGTAAACTCGGAAATTAAACATGAAAAAATTATTTTATGCCATTGGCTGGCTTAGCGTGATGGTTATCCTTTTATTACTCAGTTTAACTATTGCGGTGGCATTTGCATGGCCGACAATAGGTGGCCTGTTACTATTTATTTGCCTATTGCTGTTGTTATTATTGCTGCGTGGGGCAATGGTATTCATGCCGGAAATAATGAATAAACTACGCTGGATAAATAA
Source organism: Photorhabdus sp. RM96S (assembly GCF_042879335.1). NCBI lineage: Bacteria > Pseudomonadati > Pseudomonadota > Gammaproteobacteria > Enterobacterales > Morganellaceae > Photorhabdus > Photorhabdus sp. RM96S. The sequence goes on from NZ_JBHFKT010000025.1 coordinate 17,372, forward strand.
ATTCTGGCGGAAAGGAAATAACCGGCTGGAATATTTACTCTATCAACACTGGTGGCAAGGAGGATATTTACAAAGCTGGCGTCGATTCCGTTCATTGTTACACCGTAACGGCCACGTTCCACCGTGGTTTCTGGTGGTAGGCGAACGCGGCAATGGTAAACAGAAGCTGTTAACGCACTGCAATGTGGCGCCCATGACGGGGAAAAATCTACCGTCGCTGACAGAAAACACCTTTACTTGCCGCTGGTGGTTTTTCCGCCGAGCAATGTACATGGTCGTTTCCGGTCGTTATACCGAAGGTCAATCCTTGTACCGGCAAGCCTGGTTGCGTCTAATAAGCTGGATCGCCCAGGTCCGAAAACCTGCTGGTGTACTCGTTTGCTTATCGGTGGAACAGTTGCTAAACAGCGACAATCGAGCGCTCTATATCGCCGCACGTCAGGTACGTGCTCAGTTGGAACCATTGCAGATACGTCTGGAACGCCGCTTACCCATCTGGTTGATCCTTACCCACAGCGAAACATTACCGGGGTTTGACCATTGGTGCACCCAACTGTCAATAGAACAACATACTGAATTGCTAGGCGATTTTATCGAGCACCACACGGTGGGTAATGTCACCGACGTGCTGGACAAGAGCATGAACACCATTGTCAACACGTTGAAAATGATGCGCCTTAAGTTACTCAATCAACAACGGCAGCAACCCAATGCGGAAATCTTAGCGTTACCAGAAACGGTAGCTCAACTGCAACCTGCACTGGGTTGTTACTTGAATGCACTGTTCGACCAAGACCATTATCTGGAGCATGGTCTGTTGCGTGGCCTGTTTTTTACCGCCGAGCATCAAACTGCTGGCATTTTCAGCCACCGTTTGTTGGGAGAATATCTGCCTGACCAAGTTCAACATAGCCAAGATCAACGTAGTAATAGCGTATTGCTGACCGGCTGGCGGACATTGACCAAACGCGTATTCGTTAGCCTACTGGGTTTGATGCTGGTGTACAGTGCCGGCAGTGCATTGATGACGACCTGGCGTGGCGTTATGCAGCTTGAGAATATCCATAAGGTAAACCTCCTTGAGCGGAGTTACTTGCGCTATCGACAAGTTGAGTATTGGTCACAGGAAACCTTGCCATCTCTGCTTTTCTATCCGGTCATCCATACAATGGAACAAAGGATGGCGCAGCAATACCAGCAACAAGCTCCTGTTAATGCATTCGACCCGGCATCGTTAGCAACACATTTGCTAACACGTTTCCGTAACGCGGAAGCACCACAAAAACAGCTGTTGGCTTTACACTGGGCACGTTTTATTAACATTGAACAGGCAATGGCGCATGGCGCTACGCTAGAAACTTTACAGCGTATGCCTGCTTATTCAGCTTCACTATTAAGTGGTGAAAACGATCCTTTATCAGCGGAACAACGCGTCGCACTTCGTCTGGCGCAATATCGCCAAGGCAATGCACAGCAAGAATTTGAACAATGGCGAAATGTATTGCAGACATTACTGGAAGATAGCAATAACTGGCAGTGGCTATTAGCTGACGAACAACCGGCTGGAACGCATTCCCTGACACTGGCTGATTTCTGGCCGCTAACCAGAGAAGATGCCGCCACCATTAACGCTCGTATCCGTGGTGTCTATACTCAAGCCGGTGAACAAGATATTCAGGCAACCTTGGGCGAATTGGCACAAGCCCTTAACAGACCGGAATTTTTTACTCCTTTACAGCGTTCATTTTATCAACAGTATCAAAGTCAGCGCCAATCAGAGTGGTTAGCATTCGCCCAGATCATGCCGCAAGGAGAAACGTTAGTACGAGGCAAGAAAAACTGGCAGGCGTTGATATTAGCAACGAGTCAATATGACAGCCCCTATATCACCTTTATGACACAGTTAGAACGTGATTTAGCCACGATAGAGCCGGCGGAGCAGCAGCCTTGGTTACAGACACAACATCGTTTATGGCAACTGCATGGTTATGCACAAAAAAGTAGCGTGATGCAACGGGTCTCGCTAGGGAACCTCTCTTTACGCCAGCGCATCATGTCATGGTTTGGTATTTCACCGCAGATCTCTGTACGGCTAGATGACAACGTACTGACACGCTATCGCGTCTACCGACAAGCGGTGCAGTTAAATAGCCAACGCGAATTGCTCAGTGATATAGAAACCGAAGTGTTGGTTAAGAATGCGTTAAACAACGAGAAAGGGGAACTGGACGATAGCGGTCTGCGCGCATTGTTCAACCGTTTCACCCTGTGGCGCCACGAGGCCGAAAGCAAACAGAATACCGAGGTAACCGGGTTGAATGAATCCCTATGGCGACTCTATCAGGGTGATGCGCATCTGGTACTACGTTACGCCTTCTTAAGTGCCGCCAGCCGCTTGCAAACCCAGTGGGAAAGCAAAGTGATTTGGCCGATGGAAAAATTGAGCAGACAGGAACTGTTTGATGGTCGGGAATTAAACGCACGTCTGTATGAATACAGTAACGCATTTGTACGGGATACCGCAGAATATGCGTTGGATATTCGTCCTGAAGGGATTAAACGCCAGGAAATGGAAGATGTGCTCTTTCCGTTTAGCGATGATTTTATTTTCTATATTAATAACCTCATCCAGCCAAATGACTTACTTTCAGCGACATCGGATATTCGCCGTCGCCTGCAAGAGAAACTCGCCTTACTGGAAAGCGGGCAACAACTGGCGACAGCACAACAGGAACCGGAACAAGAACAGAAACCATCGGCGGAAGTGACGATTGTCAGCCAACCGGCGACCGCTAACCAAGGGGCAAAGGTATTGCCAATTGGAAGTTCAGTGACGTTGAGTTGTGATGATGGCGTACAGCAGCTTAAAAGTATGAATTTCAATGACAGCATGACGCTGCATTGGAGCCCAGGAACATGCGGTAAAGTCCAAATTGATGTCTATTTTCCTCGCTTTACATTAAGCAAAAGTTACGTTGGTCCCGATGGTTTGCTGCAATTTATGCACGCTTTTTCCCGCGGTGAACTGACTCTGGCAGCACAAACGTTCCCACAGCGGCGCGATGAATTAAGTGCTCTGGGCATCAATAACATCACTGTGCGTTATCAAGTCAGCGGAAGCAAAGCTGTTTCAACACTGTATCAGCAATGGCAGCAACATCAGCAGCAGCAAACGGCGTTGTTGGAACAACGCAACCGACTGGATAGCCAATTATTAAATTTAAGTGAACCAACAGTGGCAAAAGGGACCCTTTCTACTTTGCCATCACAGATCACCACCCATTGGAACGAATTAAGGAAACCTAAAAGTGAGTAATTATCTTAAACAGATCGTAAGTAAATTAACGATAGAAGCGCGTCAGTGCCTTGATGAGGCCGCTAATCTGGCAGTACGGCGCACCCATCATGAAGTGGAAATTGAACACCTGCTATTGGCTTTGTTTGAAAAACAGCTTCCGACGATGGAACAGGTGTGTCGCCACGGCGGGATTGATGCCATGACGTTGCTGAATGCCTGCCAGAGATCACTGACACTATTACGCAGTGGTAATCACCGTCCGCCGGTACTGGCGACCAGCCTAACTGAATGGATGGAACAGACTTGGATGTACGCCAGTACCCATTGGGGCGCATCACAGATTACCGCTCAGGCGCTGATTGTGGCACTGATCATGAATCCGTCACTGCACCATTCGCTGACCTCAGAACTACAACAAGCGTTACAGGGTAACACTGATGGGATAGAACAGTGGTTGCGTACACAAGCACATCCGAAACCGCAACAAACTATATCACCTCCTGTCGGAGATAATACCCAATCTGCGCTGGCACAATACACGCATCACCTGACACAGGCAGCACGTGATAACAAACTCGATCCGGTTTTAGGGCGTGAACGGGAAATTCGTCAGTTGATTGACGTGCTGTTACGCCGTCGCCAAAACAACCCGTTGTTAACCGGTGAAGCGGGTGTCGGCAAAACCGCACTGATCGAGGGGCTTGCTCAGCGGATTGTTGATGGCCGTGTACCGAAAGTTTTGGCACAGGCTGAACTATTTACGCTGGATATGGGGCTGTTACAAGCGGGCGCCAGCGTGAAAGGTGAATTTGAAAGCCGTCTGCAAAAATTATTGGATGAGGTGAAAGGGTATCCTACACCAGTAATTCTGTTTATCGATGAAGCGCATACGCTGATTGGCGCAGGCGGCCAAGCTGGGCAAAATGATGCAGCCAATCTGTTGAAGCCCGCGCTGGCACGGGGTGAGTTACGGGCGATTGCGGCAACCACCTGGTCTGAATATAAGAAGTACTTTGAAAAAGATGCAGCGTTAGCACGTCGTTTCCAGTTGATCAAAGTCGAAGAACCTTCGCTAGAACTGGCAATCGCCATGTTACGCGCCATGACACCCGCGATGGAAAAACATCATGGTGTCAAAGTATTCGCAGAAGCGGTAACGGAAGCGGTTACGTTAGCCAGCCGTTATATCACCGGACGTCAGTTGCCGGATAAATCGGTTAGCCTGTTGGACAGCGCCTGTGCCCGCGTTGCCGTTTCACAGACTGACGAACCAGCGCCGATTGAAGATCTGCGTGCCATGCTGACAAACATCGCTAGCGAACAGGAAGCATTGTTACGTGAAGGCGGCCATGAAACTCAGCTACAGAAATTGGCGCAACGTCAGACTGAATTGCAAGCATCACTGGAAGCAATTTTGCCGGAATATCATGCTCAACGTCAGTTGGTCAATGACATCCTCGCCTGTGAAGAACACGATGAACGGCTACCTGTGTTACGTGCAGAACTGCATCAGCGCCATCATCAGCACGCTTATGTCTTTGATTGTGTTGATGCTACCTGTGTGGCGGATATTATTGCCGGTTGGACAGGAATACCCCTTGGCCGGATGGTAGAAAATGAGCGTGATGTGTTGCGTCAGCTAGAAACCCGCCTCGGCCAACGGGTCATGGGGCAAGATCATGCGCTCAGCCAGATAGCGCGTCAAATTCGGATTGCTAAGGCACAACTGGCCGATCCGGTCAAACCCACCGGAGTCTTTATGCTTACAGGGCCTTCGGGTGTAGGGAAAACCGAGACCGCCTTAGCGCTAGCTCATGAGTTGTATGGCGGTGAACATCATCTGATCACGATTAACATGTCGGAATATCAGGAAGCTCATTCGGTTTCTGGCCTGAAAGGTTCTCCTCCCGGCTACGTCGGTTATGGACAAGGTGGTGTATTGACCGAAGCGGTTCGGCGTCAACCTTACAGCGTGGTGCTACTTGATGAAGTGGAGAAAGCTCACCCCGATGTGCTGGAGTTGTTCTTTCAAGTGTTCGATAAAGGCATGATGGAAGATGCTGAGGGACAACAGATTAACTTTCGTAATACGTTGATTATCCTGACCACGAATGCGGCATCAGATTTGGTAATGCGTGCAGCAATGCACGGAGTAAAAGAGCAGGGGGAAAATCGCCCGGCAACTCTGGAAGATATTCAGGAGATTATCCGGCCAGAGCTGCAACGTATATTTACGCCAGCATTTTTAGGCCGTTTGCAGGTTATTCCTTATCTGCCGGTACATGGCGAAGTTCTGCATGCCATTGTCCGCCATAAATTGAACAAAGTTGTCGTGCGCTATCGTCAATCAACCCAATGTGAATTGCACTATAGCGATACGCTGGTGGATTTTATCGCTGAAGGGTGTCGAATCGCGGAAAGTGGGGCACGTGAAATTGACAACCTGTTAACACAGTTTGTCCTGCCGTTGTTATCAGATCAATTGCTATTAGGTGATGTGCCAGTCAATCAGGATGTCTGGATAGATGTTATAGACGGTCAAATACAGTTACGATCAGACCAAAAGAAATTATAACTATATAATATTATCAACTAAGGGTAGTAAGAGCTTATCTCTGCTATTATTATCTTACAATGTAACATCAGTGTTACGAAATGAGATCCCGATGAAAATGAAAAAGATAGTGATCTTCTGGTTTATCTTTACATTGGTCAATTTCGCGCTGGCACTGTTAAACCTACAGGTACGGGATGTGTGGAGTCTGTCATCACTAGTGTGGTTTCCGGCAGGCTTGTTACAAGGCATTTTTTGCTCCAGGGCACCACGGTACTGGCCTGTCTGGTTAATCACGGGTGCCTTGATTTCGCTGACTGCCAGTCAGTGGTATGGAAGGCCAGTCAATGTATCGCTGACCTTTTCCAGCATCAATATGATCATGCTAGTAGCAACAGCGCTGATCTGGCAGTTTTTTTACGGTGTCATGTGGGCGCCGAAACGGACAAGGGACATCATTAACCTGACCGTACTCTGTTCGTTAAGTGGCATCATTGAGCGATTTATCACGAAATGGATACTTCATCTATTTGGTTATCCTACCGACATATCAGTTTCATTACCGATTGTCGTAGGCTCAGTGTTGAGTTATCTACCACTGACATTGTTTGTTATCTATTACATCACCCACGAGAAAAATGGGGTTGGGAACTGGAAAATCCATGGCTTATGGCTGGTGGCCCTATTTGCCATGACAGTATTGTTCATCAGTCCACCACCGGAAGCCGGGAAAATACACTGGCAAGGAATCGCACTGCTGTTTTCCTTCAGTTTGCCGATGCTGCTGGCACTCAGCGGTAATCTGCTGGTATTAAGCAGCTTTTTATCCCTATGTACGGTGGGGATCGTGAGTGCCACCATTTTTGGTCTTGGTCCATTCTCATCCCCGTTAACCAATCTTCAACAAAATGTGCAGATAGCCGCTTGGTACAGTACAGCGTTCACTTTACCCGCGTTGTTATGCTGTAGCTATTTATCTAACATAATCAACGCATTACATCGGCGTAAAGCGCATTTTCTGTTAATGAGAGCGATGCTGGATCAAGAACAGGTTAATTGCTTTCGGTTAAGCGCCGACGGACATTTGTACTGGCATCATAATGGTGCTGCCTGGATGCGGTGCGGAAAAGCACCCGTCTCCTGGTCGCAATTGATGTCTTGGGTACATCAGGAAGATCGGCATAAAATCGAACAGCTTAAAAATTCAGTCTCGCCAATACCACAGACATTAAAAGTTCGGATTGCGGATGGTAAAGGCGAATTTAACCCCATCATTATCGCCTTAATCATCCATGTGGGAGAAGATGCCGGTTTTATTGAAGGAACGATACGTGAAATAAATAGTAAATAAAAAATAGTCAATAATCTGGAGAAATAACCTATGCCCAGACGAGTCATTATTGCCGACGATCATCCGGTATTTTTATTAGGACTACGTACGATACTGGCAACATTGCCGGAGAATTACCAGATTGTGGGGGAAGCCCATGATGTTACTTCACTTTTTTCTCTGCTGGAGGAAAAAGAAGCGGATATGCTGATCACGGATTTCATTATGCCGGGTAATAACCAGATCGACGGTCTGAGGATGATTAGCCGAATACGGGAACAGTATCCGAATTTGCCGATTGTGGTGATTACAATGATCAGCGACCGAAAAATAATAGCTTCATTGATTGACTACAAAGTGAAAGCGATTTTGAACAAAAACAGCTTATCCCATGAACTGGTAAAAGGGCTGTACAGTACAACCGGACGTTATGAACCCTATCTAAGTGAGCAATTTCTCGAATCACCGGACGAAGAAGTTGTAAAAACGCTAACCAGCAAAGAGTTGGAAGTGATTAAACTGTTGGGACAAGGATTGAGTGTGAATGATATTGCTGCGCGTTTATACCGTACTAAGCAGACGATCAGCGCCCAAAAAATTAGCGCAATGAAAAAGCTCGGGTTAGATAACGAAGCAGCGCTTTATAATTATTTGCATCAGATTGGATTGGGGCTGTAAGCAATGAAGTGCCGGTGCAAAGCATGGCGATGGTTTGCCATATTGGTATTGCTGTTACCGCTATCTGGCTGGAGCCTCAACCTGTTTGAATACCGCAATGCGCAAAAGCTACCTGCAAATGGGCTACCGGTGGAGTTTTATTCAAACATCACTCAAGAATCACAAGAATTTCTGCCTTTTCCCGTTAAAGAATACGGGAGGGTGCTTCCCCCGCGTTTTCCAGCATTAAAAGTTGGCATTCTCTGCTGTATCGGCGCGCCATTGGTGATCCATCGTTGGGACGGCAAGTTGGAAGGGATTTATGCTGATTATCTGCGCTTGATCGAAACTGTGTTGAAAAGACCGGTGGAGGTACGGCTGTTTGGCAACTGGGAATCAGCTTATAAAGCGCTGCAACGTGGAGATATCCAACTGTTATCAAATTCCGCCTCATCACAATCAGGAAATGAAGCAAATGACACTTACCCGATTCTGGTACAACCCCTCGCCCTCATTATGCGCAAAGAACAAGTGAATATGCCATTTGCCAAAATGAATATTATGGCGGCACCAAGCAGTGATCCGAATGTCATTAAGCAATTACGTAAACATTACCATAGCATTTTGGTGGCGAAGGATCAGCAGGAGGGGATACAGGCAGTCGTGGATGGCGAAATGGATGCCTATCTGGACGGGCAAAGTCAGATTGCCTATTTGCTGGCTTTTCGTCCATTTACCGGGTTGACCTACCGCCGGGATATCTCGTTGGGGGAACGGTATGACTTTCTCGGTCACAACGGTGATGGCATGGTTGAAGCAGTAAATCTGATTCTGACATCCATTCCTCATGCTATCAGAAATAAAGTTTACGAACGTTGGATTTCTGGGCTGGCATTGGGCAGTAATAATGACGCTACAATCTTTTCAGCTCAGGAAAAAGCTTGGATTAAAAAAAATCCTGTCGTCAATGTGGCACTGACTCGTACTGCGCCACCTTATTCCTTTCTGGATAAAAACGGTCAAATCACTGGGCTGGATGTGGACATTTTGCGTCTACTGGGAGAAAAAAGTGGCATCACCTTTAATTTTATGCCAACAGATGGCGCAATCGGCATTAAAAAGTTGCTAGAAAATGGCGAAGCGCAAATGACCTCTATGATCAACACCCCCGAACGTAGCCGTTGGCTCTCTTTCAGCCATCCCTATGGTACCGTGGAATGGGTGATGATCACCCGCAATGAGCGCAATGCCCCCAATGAGTTTGAACAACTTAAACACCATCGGGTGGCGATTCAGCGTGGTCATGCACTTTCGTCGCTATTGAAGCAGTATCCAGAGATTTTCGTCGTGGAAGTTGACAGCGTGACACAAGGTATCGATATGGTGCTGGCCGGGGCGGCAGATGCCACTTTTGATAGCCTGATCAGTGCGGATTATCTACAAGCAAGCCGTTATGGTGCCAATATTTCTATTCAGTCCTTTAAGGGCTCATTACAACCGGAACAATACGCCATCATACCGGCCTATCCTCAACTGGTGGACATATTAAATAAAAGCATTGATGCACTGCCACCAAATGAACTGCGGGTATTACGGTTGAAGTGGTTATCCATGGGGAATGTCGCTTCCTATGACGATAATAACATTTCGCCTTGGGTAAAGTTGTGGGGAGGGGCGTTATTTGTAATTGCGCTAAGTTCAATTTTTTGGGGCAGTTATCTTGCTCATCAGATCAGACGACGTAAGACCGCAGAAAGCAACTTACAAAATTTGCTAGCGTACTGGGAAACACTCTTTAATAACATGCCTACGCCCATGTTTGTCTGCGATCCGACCATGTGCATCACGGCGGCTAACCTCTATTTCCGGCATGAAATGGGCTCTGTTGGATCTGAGGTGATTGGCCGTAGTCTTTTTTCCCTATGCTTTTTAAAACCGGTCGATGAGCAAGAGATCAGTCTAATTTTTCTACGCTGTTTGGAAGGTGCTCCTGTACATTTTTCTGATCGCAACATTGTTATTCAAGGACAGGATAAAGACGTTTATTTGTGGCTCGAAAGTTATAGCAATACCGAAGGCGTTGTTCAGGGAATCATTGGTGGCTGGTTTGATGTGACCGAACGTAAATTGTTGGCGCAAGAACTACGCCAGGAACGTGATAAGGCGGAACTCGCCAGCCTTGAGAAATCAGATTTTCTAGCCCACATGAGCCATGAGATCCGCACTCCGCTACAAGCCATTATCGGTATTCTTGATCTGGAGGTAAAAAAGCAAACTCAGCCATCCACGCCATTACATATCGCCTGGCAGGCTGCCATATCCTTGCAAGGAATCATCGGTGATGTGCTGGATTTCTCCAAAATAGAATCAGGGCGGATGGTGCTGAATCTCAAGCCGGAATCATTGCAGACGATTCTGGAAAATTGCGTGGCAACTTTTAGCCATCGGGCAAAGGAAAAAGAATTATTTTTCACCTATCAGTTTGATTTACCGTCTGAATATTACCACCTCCTCGACGCAACACGCGTAACCCAAGTCATCAATAACCTGTTGGGCAATGCTATTAAATTTACCGAACAGGGTGGTGTACAGATCAGCGCCAGCTATCAGTCTATTCCAGAGAGCCACCAAGATGAAATTACGCTGGTGGTTGCTGATACTGGTTGCGGTATTCCAGAAACCATGTATGAGGCGGTTTTACTGCCCTATGTACAGGTGACACAAAATAATGGTGGTAAAACCGGTACGGGGTTGGGATTACCTATCTCTGTACAGTTAGTTGAATTAATGGGCGGCAGCTTGAAAATCATGGGTGCGCCCAGTGGTGGCGCACAGGTTACCGTGATATTACCGCTTACGCGTAGTGTTATTGAAAAGGAGGCGATAAGTGAAAAAACCGAAAATATTGAGATGGAACTTCATGAATCTTTGAATATTTTAGTGGTTGATGATCTACCTGCCAATTTACAGGTACTGTCATTACAGTTAGCGTCATCGGGCCATCGTATTGCGCTCGCTGAAAGCGGTGAACAGGCCATGAATCTGGTAGAAGAGGGCTATTTCGATATCGTGCTGACAGATTGCCAAATGCCGGTGATGAACGGTTACGTACTGGCTCAATTGCTGAGAAAACATGAACGATTACGGCAATTACCGCCATTTATTATTCTGGGATGCACTGCGAACGCATTTTCTACCGAACAGGCTCGTTGTTTGGAAGCGGGAATGAATGGTGTATTAATTAAGCCGTTGGTGCAAAGCAAATTGCTGGCAGCAATTACCCGTTATTACCGGCAAGTTAATGACAAATCAACGTTAACATTCGATGAGATTCAAGCGTTGGCTCAACAAGATATGGCTGTAGAACGCCAATTACTCAGCGCAATACAGCAAGGGATGTCGGAAGATATTGCAGAATTGCAACAACAAGAAAACCAGAAATGTCATGAAAAAGTTGTACGTCACGCCCATCGTATGAAAGGCGCTTTTGCGCTGATGCAATATCAGCAAGGAATACGTGTCTGTCTGCGTATTGAAAAAAGCGAGCTGTGTGATGTGAAAACAATAACCGTTTTATTAACTCGTGCGGAATATTTTCAACAACAGATTGAACAGAAATTGGGAGAGTTGCAGGGTTAGAAACTAAGTGAAACTATCCAAAAGAAACCTTGAAAAGGTGAGTGCAATTTATATCATCGCAGAATTAGCGATGTACTCTCCATCCGAGACCAGTCGAGGAATTGCATCGAATTGATTTCGCAACACTTGCGTACTTATATTTGTACAGGTACAGTAGCAGGTACAATGAAGCGAGGAGGATTAACGATGGACACAATAAGCTATTCAGCATTTAGGACTCACTTGGCCAGCACTTTAGATAAAGTGAACGACGATCACAAGCCAATTTTAATTACTCGTCAGAATGGAAAACCAGCAGTCGTCCTAAGTTTGGAAGATTTTCAAGCCTACGAAGAAACAGTCTATTTAATGGCTAGCCCGAAAAATGCTGCACGTTTAAGTCAGGCAATTGCTGAAGTGGAAGCAGGAAGAATGATTGAAAAAGGGCTATTGGAAGAATGATTTTATCTTGGGCAGAAATGGCATGGGAGGACTATCTTTATTGGCAACAAACCGATAAAAAAGTCCTAAAGCGTGTTAATACACTCATCAAAGACATTAAAAGGCAATCCTTCAATGGGTTAGGGGACCCAGAACCTTTAAAACATAATTGGTCGGGTTATTGGTCTAGACGTATTAATCGAGAGCATCGTTTAGTTTATAAGGTAACAGATGATGCAATCATTATTGTACAGTGCCGCTACCACTATTAAATGACTACCTTTCAGAGGACTTCACAAACGAAGTCCTCTAGTCGTTATTTTAAGAAATCATGATAGCGACCTCCCTAATCCAAAGGACATACCCGAATAATATGACCATCGGGATCTTCAATCAGGAAAGTACGACCAAAGACCTCAGTGTGAGGTTCCTTCACAATCTTAATATCGGGTTTCTTTCGCCATTCCTCAAATAAACGATCTACATCTTCGCCAGATGGCAACATAATACCGATCTCAGAAAACCGTGGAGTAGAGGCATCTGGCGTTGTTCCACCTGACCAAATAGCGAATAGTGCTTCACCATCGGCGGCAAATGCCACATAACGAGGACTCGAAAACACTGGCTTAATATTGAAAAGTGTTTCGTAGAAGGCTGTCGAACGCTCGATATCAGATACGTAGACAAGTTGAAGGTTAGGCTTGCAAGATACTGTCATCATGTCATTCTCATCTAAGTTAAATTCAATAAAATCGTTATATAACTCAACAAGTAACATTTATTACTGTATTACGCTTATCATTATAAGGTAATGTTAATTATATGTATATACATACATATGTAAAGTGATGTGAAAATTCTGGACGGTGAAGATGAGCCTAATTACCAAAAAGCGCTTCCATCCTACGTTTGGTATGTTCAATCAATCCTTCAATTTCTGGGGGAGGTGTTGAACCACAATGAATATCACAGAACAATATCGGATCAGAGCCTCTTGACAAATAAAAACCTTGAGGATCTCTTAATTTTGATTCCCGGGCTGCACATAAAGCTCGTAAAATTCTTTTTAACCTTTCTTTATCACTCTCTATATTAATAAAGTTCCTAAGATTCGCCTCCCCACCATGAGAAATTTGAAAGAAATGATTATTTCTCATATCGATCCGTTTCATCTTAATAAAAGTGGCTTCCTCACTACGAGTCATACCATTGGCAGTTTGAAATGAAAATGTAGCATCAAAAACATCTAAGTATACGTTTGGCAATCCATAATTAACATCAGCATTTCTAAAACAATGTTCAACAGAACTGCCTAGATTCATTGGCTTATAAACTATATTATTAAGCATATACAAATATCCGCCCTTCGCCTCACGAGAACGTACTCTCTCTGCTTCATCAAGAGAAATAATTTTACCATTTTTTAATTTTATTTCAGCCATCTTATAATACCTATTTAATTGTTGAGAAATACATATTCACATATCAACAATAAAACAGATTATTATTTATATAAAGATAAAATATTAATTTTATGACAAATCAGAAAATAATTAGGATTTATTTAATGGCCTATATCTTTTTCCTAAGTTATTCTTTTATTATAAACTACCAACCACTTTTGCTACCATAAAAAGGAAATTTTATGTCTCTCGTACCATTTAAGCAGGTTGATGTATTCACTCACCGGCCTTTTAAAGGAAATCCCGTTGCCGTTGTCATGGATGCCAAGGGACTCACACCAATACAGATGCAGGCTATTGCTAACTGGACCAATCTTTCCGAGACCACTTTTGTTCTTCCCGTAGAAAACCCTCTAGCAGATTACCGTGTACGGATTTTCACACCCGGTAGTGAACTTCCTTTTGCCGGTCATCCCACGATCGGTACCGCACATGCTCTGCTTGAAGCCGGATTAATTCAGGCGAGAGAAGGGCGTATTGTGCAAGAATGTGGAGCAGGGCTGATTACATTGAACATTACTGAAATGGAAAGTGGTCAGCAATCAATCACCTTCGAACTGCCGGAACCCGCCATCACATTGCTTAGTGCCGAACAGATAGATCGCCTCGAAAGCATTCTGAGTTGCCCATTAGATCGCGCGTTAACACCGGCACTTATTGACGTGGGAGCTCGCTGGATTGTCGCTCATACTACGGGAGCAGAAGCCGTGCTGGCAGCAGAACCTGATTATGCCAAATTGTGCGAGCATGACACGCAAATAAACGTCACCGGAGTTTGTCTCTATGGTGCCTATTGTGAGGGGGTAGAAGCTGATATTGAAGTACGCTCTTTCGCCCCATCATGCGGTGTCAATGAAGACCCTGTTTGCGGTAGTGGAAATGGTAGCGTTGCCGCATTTATGCGCCACCACAAAGTAGCAATGATTGACGATAAAATCGTTCATTCATCACAAGGAAAAAAACTTGGCCGTCAGGGAAGCGTATGGCTCAGCCATTCTGACGGTAAGATTTTTGTCGGCGGTGGTGCTGTGACTTGTATCAATGGCACCATTACGATATAAATTCCGAAAGAGCACTTGCAATGTCGGAAAACATCTGTTTTCCGACAGTATCAAATCATGAACTTATATCCTTCTAATGCCTTAACTGTCATAGGTAAACCCAGTTTCAGCAACATTGCCAAAAATTCATCACTTGTCATTGGTGGCTTCTTTAAGACTGTTCGTTGTGTTTGAACAGCAGCCAACGCTTTTGCATGATTAAGATCAAAAAGGTCAGAAATAAATTCATCAGGATGTATTGCTTCAATGTTTAAATTTGGCTTGATATAGACCGGCTATCCCCAAATGCATTAATAAGTCACGCAACCTAGCGGGATACAACACACATGCATCAAGCAAAACAGGGTACGGTGAATGGGTCATTAGTAGATCCCTAATTCTTGAGCCTGATTAGCTAATGCCTTCATAGCCTCCATACTCTCAGCATTACGCTGCTTTTTATATTCCATCAGATCAGCAAAACGAATACGCCGATGTCGGCCTGTTTTATGGAAAGGAAGACAACCATCTTCCAGAAGTTTAACCATATGAGGCCGCGATACATTCAATATGTTTGCGGCTTCTTGAGTGGTTAGCTCGGCATGAACAGGAACAATTTGCACTGCATTACCTGAAGCGAGTTCACTCAAGATTTGCACTAGCATAGTAAGCGCAGATGTAGGCACTTCAATTTGATGAGATTTATGATCATCACTCATAATTGAAATCTGCTGAGTTTCAAGTTTTGTTGAAAGGAACGCTGAAAGTTCACGCAGCCCCTTTCCAGCTATTTCACTTTCGCGTTTAGCCGGAAGATTTACATCAGAGAAAGTGGAAGTAATCATGTTGCACCTGTTAGTCATTCATTTTGACTTAGCACATTAAACGAAATAAACGAAAATCGCAATAAACGTAACACAATTGTTTCAAGCAGAATCTGATACGTTTTCGCAATAACAATTTCCAAGGTAATTTAGAAGAAACTATTAGTTATTTATCGTTGGCGAAAATAGGAGGGTTGAACTAAACTCAAATTTTACTTTTGTGAGAGGAAGTTAGCTATGTCTGAAACTCGTTTTTCTAAATCGTTAAACCTGCAATCTCACTGGATGCCATTCAGTGCCAACCGAAATTTCCAACGCGATCCCCGCTTTATTGTTGCTGCCGAAGGGCAATGGCTAAAGGACGATAAAGGGCGCCAAATTTATGACAGTCTGTCCGGTCTTTGGACCTGTGGAGCAGGCCATAGCCGGATAGAAATTCAGCAAGCTGTCACTACTCAATTGAGCACACTCGATTACTCACCAGGCTTTCAGTTCGGTCATCCCTTGTCGTTTCAACTGGCAGAAAAGATTGCCAATTTAACACCCGGTGATCTCAACCACGTCTTTTTCACCAGCTCAGGTTCTGAATCTGTAGATACCGCGGTCAAAATGGCACGAGCTTACTGGCGAGTAAAAGGCCAACCCGAGAAAACTAAACTGATTGGCCGTGCACGTGGTTATCACGGTGTCAATATTGCGGGTACCAGTTTGGGGGGGATTGGTAACAACCGCAAAATGTTCGGACAGTTAATGGATGTAGATCACTTACCCCATACATTGCAGAGCGGTATGGCGTTTACACCGGGTATGGCGGAAACCGGCGGCGTGGAATTGGCCAACGAGATGCTCAAGTTGATCGAACTGCATGATGCCTCCAATATTGCGGCAGTTATTGTCGAGCCTGTGTCCGGTTCCGCCGGTGCGATTATTCCGCCCAAAGGGTATCTACAGCGTCTGCGTGAAATTTGTGATCAACATAATATTTTGTTGATTTTTGATGAAGTTATTACTGGTTTTGGTCGCATGGGACGCTGGACTGGTGCTGAATATTTTGGTGTGACGCCAGATCTGCTTAACTTTGCCAAACAAATTACCAATGGCGCCATTCCTCTGGGAGGCGTAGTGGCAAGCAGTGAAATTTATGGGGCCTTTATGTCCCAGCCTCTACCGGAACACTCCGTGGAGTTTAGTCATGGTTATACCTATTCGGCACATCCCGTAGCCTGTGCTGCCGGGTTAGCAACTTTAGATCTGTTGGATAAAGAGCATCTTATCCAACGCTCTGCTGAACTTGCCCCTCATTTCGAAACGGCCCTTCATGCTCTCAGAAACTGTCCAAATGTGACTGACATCCGCAACTGTGGCTTGATAGGGGCAATCGAGTTGGCTGCCCGTGACGGTGATGCCGCTATACGTCCTTTTGATGCCAGCATGGCGCTTTGGAAAGCAGGTTTTTACGTACGCTTTAGCGGTGATACGCTACAATTCGGGCCTATGTTCAATGCTGAACGAGCCGATTTGGATCGTCTTTTTGACGCCGTTGGGGAAGCATTGCATCACATTGGCTGAGGTAGCTGCACTCACTCACCCCGGTCACATAGTTATCTATGCTCCCGGGGATTCGTTCCCTTGCCGTCGCGAAATAATGATTCCGAACAACGAAAACGGCGTTCCATGAACTTACTCCCTGCTAAATATCAGCGGAATATCACAATAAATTGTGAACCTGAATAATATAATTACGTAATAGTGCAAAAGGGTATATCGACTGGTCAAAAACGAATCCCTTTCGTATTGGCTCTTCGTGTTCTGAATCTTAAACCTTCGAGTTAATTTGGTATAACAAGGAGTAGTTATGAAAATATTAAATATTATAATTTTATCTCTATCGTCAGTGATAGCTTCTAATTCTTTAGCCGATGAGATTAGAGCAAGGGATTTAGGCATTCCTTTCTCTGGAGTAACCGGGAAACATAATGCGATTACAGATGTTAATGGTGTAGAAGTTGGCTATTCAACCATAATAGAAGGCGATGGAAAGCTAGAGGTTGGAAAAGGCCCAATAAGAACAGGCGTAACAGCTATATTGCCAAGAGGAAAGAAATTTAGCCCGGTATTTTCTAGTACATTCTCTTTAAATGGAAATGGAGATATGACAGGCAATCAATGGGTCAAAGAAAGTGGTTTCTTAGAAACGCCAATCTTAATAACCAACACCCATAGTGTTGGTGTTGTTAGAGACTCAACAATTAGCTGGATGTTTGATAATAATCTAACATCACCACTAAAAGATGATTTATTTTGGTTATTACCTGTGGTTGCAGAAACGTGGGATGGAATATTAAATGATATAAACGGTATGCATGTAAAGAAAGAACACGTATATCATGCGTTGAATAGTGCAAAATCAGGAGCGATAGAAGAGGGTAATGTCGGCGGCGGAACGGGAATGAACCTTTTCAAATTTAAGGGAGGCACAGGTACTTCATCAAGAATTCTAGATAAAAAAGATGGCGGATATACTGTTGGCGTTCTTGTTCAAGGCAACTTTGGTGATAGGGATGATTTGATTATTGCTGGGATTCCAGTTGGTAAAGAAATACAGGATCTCAAGCCGATATATCATGGAAACAAGAAAAAAATAAAGGATGCCGGTTCCATAATAGCGGTGGTAGCCACAGATGCACCATTAGCTCCTCACCAATTAGAAAAAATAGCTAAACGAGTATCTCTTGGGCTGGCAAAGGTAGGTGGGGTAGCCAGAAATACGAGCGGTGAGATATTTATTGCATTTTCGACCGCAAATAATGAGGCTTTCTCTAGAAAGGATGTAAAAACAATAAAAATACTGTCAAATGACAAACTAGATCCTTTGTATGAGGCCACAATAAGTGCAACAGAAGAAGCAATCATTAATGCTATGATCGCCGCCAAAAAAATGGTTGGGAGAAATGGTAATACTTCGTTTTCTATTCCTAAAGATAGAGTTAAAGAGATATTGAAAAAATATAATGTCTTAGCTCAGTCTGACACTTCAATTTAAAAGAAACGAGTTACCGACTTTGATTAAAGGTTCTAAATCTGAAATCGAAGTCGGTGGCTTTCATGCTTCAACGATATGATGTATACAATATCCTTTGTTCGTTATGAAAAACAGGGTTATAAAGACAGAATTATTTTTGTGTTGTCGTTATTTTTAGGAGCTGTAACCCATATTGTCTGGGATGCATTCACACACGATAAAGGTTTTTTTGTCGAGCTAATCCCTTTACTACAGTTCCGCATTTTTCATTCCATTACCAACGGGCAGGGGATAAGTATATATAAAATTCTACAGCATCTCAGTTCATTGTTAGGATTATTTTACCTCACCATGAAGTACTGGAGATATCAGAAAAAATTGAACCCTACTATTCAAAAAGCAAACAAAAGAAAACTTTACTATTTAATTGTTATTGGGTTTATCTCAGGTTTTTTAACATGCCCTGTAGCATTGTTTTTATCCTGGGAAATATCGGGGATAAATATAAGCAGGTTTATTTTTAAGGAACTTACTCTATCTGTATCGGCTTTTTTTATTATTCTGATATTTATTGCGTTATGGATAAGATATTACTCTGCGAAGATTAAACCTGTTTAATCAAAATATATTGGTATTTAGATAGATTAATTCAAACAGCGTAGTTAATAATAAAGGAAAAATAGGAAATATTATTTTTCATGATAAAAGCAAAAACCCCGTTATTTTTAACGAGGTTTTTTAATGTGCTAGAAACATCTAACCTTTCTCTCAGTGAAGTCATGACGATACTCATTTTATTCCACATGAGCCATTATCGTGATTTTAAAACGTTTTATATTCAGCATGTTAAGCACTATCTTCAGGCCGATTTTCCCCGGTTGGTCAGCTATACCCGGATGTTAACCTTGAAGCAAAGGGCGCTCATTCCTCTCTGTGCTTTTCTTTCGTCACGCAAGGCTGAAACCCAGGGGATCGCTTTTATTGATTCAACCAAAATATAAAACATACATCATTCAACTCACCGTAACACTGGAAAAGGGAGGGATGTCAAAAATCACCGAGTCTATGTGAAGTTGTTTATCATCTAAGGTTATTTAACATAATATACATTATGCGCACCATGATAACCAAATAAGAAATAAACGCCTGCGTCGCCGTGATGCAGCAAACTAATGGAGATGTCGCTAGTAGCTCGAAAGTTCTTTTCAGTAGTTCATCGTGATAACGCCTCGCCTGGTTTTGACCAAATTAAATTGCTGTATCGTATAACGTGCAATATGTCGTCATCAGCCAACTCGGAAAACTTATACATTTAAATCCTTCGCTGCCATTACAAAAATATCATCCATGCTGTTTTTACTGACTGGGGAATTCAGGCCAGCCAGCACCATTTCACGAACATTCTGAATTCGCCTCTTCATGTATTACTGAATAATACAATACTTCCCTACCCCACTTATATGACCGGCTGTCTGAAATTTAGCTTCCATTGGCAGAGTAATAACCTATAGCTCGCTGCTCTTGTGCATAAGTGCATACAGACGATTTACTTGACCAGTACAAAGGATACGAGTATATAGTTTTTCATAAGTTTTTTTTATATATCTGTATTTTCAGCCTCATATTCATTTATCTAGATGGATGTCCTAGCTTTATCAAGAAGTTGATTTTTTATCTATATCTTTGTTTTATATCATAATTTATTAAACCGGAAAATATGAAGGGAGGAAGGATGAGCTGTGTTATCAAAGAAATAAGTGACGCTAATATTGCATATGCAGCAACTTTTGGTGATAAAAAAAACCTTGGTTTACCTGCTGTCAGACGATTTGCCATATTGACGTGTATGGATGCTAGGTTAGATCCAGCAAAATTTGCAGGTTTATCTGAAGGTGACGCTCATATTATTCGTAATGCAGGCGGAAGGGCCAGCGATGATGCTATTCGCTCACTTATCATTTCCTATAAACTTTTTGGAACAAAAGAGTGGTTTGTAATTCACCATACTAATTGTGGGATGGAGCTTTTTACAGACAATATCATGGGTGATCTACTAGAAAGCAGCCTGGAAAGCGCGATAATGACGGATGAGGGATTTAAAGATGTCGGCAACGGTACAGGATCATCTGAGGGAAAATATATCAAATGGCTTACCATTAACAATCAAGTTGATAGCGTAGTTGAAGATATTCATCGTATTCGTACCCACCCTCTTGTCCCCGCAAATATCTCCATATATGGGTACATATATGATGTGAGGTCAGGAAAATTAATTGAGGTTCCTGAAGCAACAAGCATTGCAGAAGGTGCTTGATTTTTCAGAAAATGAGGACGTTCTGGCTAGAATGAATCTATGCTCATCTCCGTTTTTGTAACTATTGATCTGAATTTATGATGAGCTTATTTAAATCTATCGGCATCAATGTGGACAAGGATGTCCATGCCTCAATGAGTTTCCATCAGCACTAATCCTCATCCTCCGTTGGTAAAATAGCATTGGGTAAAGCACTAAAAGTTCCCCAATAGAAGGCGATTAGAGCGATCACTGCTACTGCAACAATATCCCAAGGTGCAGGAATAATGCCTTTACCGCCAAACGTTCCTAAATAGGATAGAATGATCATGGCACTGTAAAAACTAATCAACCACAGGGCCGAGGTTATCTGTTGGCGCAAACTCACTTTGCCTATAGGAACTTTATTTTTGAATAACAAGTAGATAAAGAACAAGACAATTTGTAATCCGAGCAACCAGGAAACGGTTTTCCAACCAGACCAATAAACAATGAAAGCGGAAATAATAAAAGAAAGCGGGCCAACGAGCGCAAACCATTTAACATAAAAAGGACGTTTTATCTCCCTGGCATTACGGCGTAAGGCAGAAGCGGTTACTGGCGCTAATGCGTAGCTCAAAATTAACGCCGCAGAAACAACACTGATGAGTTTTTCCCATGAAGGAAAAGGCAATGTCCAGAAAACAGAAAGAATAAACGTCAACCAAAGTGCAGGACGTGGTATCCCCGATTTTTCATCAACATGGGTAAACACATTAAATAACGTCCCACTTTTTGCCCAACCATAAACTACACGGGGAGTGGCAT
This sequence comes from Photorhabdus sp. RM96S, assembly GCF_042879335.1. Classification (NCBI taxonomy): domain Bacteria; kingdom Pseudomonadati; phylum Pseudomonadota; class Gammaproteobacteria; order Enterobacterales; family Morganellaceae; genus Photorhabdus; species Photorhabdus sp. RM96S. The sequence continues at coordinate 38,719 of NZ_JBHFKT010000025.1, forward strand.
TCATATAAATATTCCCAGTACCGCTTGGAGAGATCACCGCATCACATACCACCAAAAAAGCGAGCCACCCCACCCCGAGGATTAAGGCTATATCACGAAACGGCAATGAAAAATATTGCCCAATGTTATTCCAGCCCCCGAAGAGTAAATCAGAGGGTATCCCGCCAAGGAAAGCTAACTGTAATAAAACATAAATAACCGTAGACAGTGAAATAGACAGAATGAGGGCAATAGGAATTGTCTTTTGGGGTTTTTCCACTTCACCAGCGACAGAAATAATGGGCGTTAGACCAAGATAAGCAAAGATAATGCCCCCCGTTGAAACCGCAGCTTCAACACCCGATACCCCAAAAGGAGAAAATCCGTGAACTTGCAAATTACTCGGATTGAAATAATTAAACAGGACAATAATGACGAGCAGCGGAACGATGAACTTGAAAATACTAATAATATTGTTGGATTTCGCAAAGGTTTTCACGCTGTTGTAATTAAGATAAAAGAAAAATGCTAATAAAATAAATTGAACCAGCCAGCCTGTCAGTGTCGGATCACCAGAACCAGGTTGACTCAGAAATGGAAACCACGCCGCCGCATATTGTCGAGCGGCGACGACTTCAATGGCTATTAAGCTGGAAAACGCAATTAAGGTGATAGAACCCATTAAATATCCCATGAGTTCACCGTGAGAAAACACCGGATAGCGGATAATACCACCTGATTTCGGCAGTGCCGCGCCCAGCTCGCAATAAACAATACCGAGTAAGAGCACAGCAATACCGCCAATCACCCAAGAAAAAATCCCTGCCGGTCCTGCAATAACAGACACATGACTGGCCGCAAATAACCAGCCAGAACCAAAAATAGCCCCTAATCCGATGAAGGTTAAATCCGTGAGTGTTAACTGTTTCTTAAATTTACCCTGCCCTGAACCGGATTTTGGCCGTGAAGAGGCTTTGTATAGCGCCATAATTATTCGCCCTTTTCTGTTTCTTATTTGATATACGTCAAAGTCGGGTAACTGCGCGTTTTACAACACTTCCCGGCTCATCACCCCATTGATTAATCGAGAAATATTTAACGGATTATGGTCTTGCAGCGCGGGTGGAAGTAAGGATTTGGGATAGTTTTGGAAACAGACCGGGCGCAGAAAACGCCAGATGGCCAGTGTGCCAACTGAAGTCCCCCTTGCATCCGAAGTCGCAGGGTAAGGCCCGCCATGAACCACGGCATCACAGACTTCAACGCCTGTTGGGTAGCCATTGACAACCACCCTGCCCGCAATGTTTTGTAATCGTTGACTGAGCTCGTGTGCATTCGCTAATTCATCGTGCTCACCAATCAAGGTAGCGGTAAGCTGCCCCTGCAAACAGTCAATTGCGTGTAAAAGCTGATATTGGCTTTCGACTTCGACCACAATAGCAACAGGACCGAAAACCTCCTCTTGTAACAGGGCATTTTTATTCAACAACAAGGCAATATCTGCGCGATACAACATCGCACTTGCCTGATTTTCATGATGTTCGCCAATGGCTAACCGTGTCATTAAGGGTTCATCATCCAGTTGATGAATACCTTTTTGGTAATTGAGTAATGTGCCACGGTTTAGCATTGACTGTGCCGGACGAAACGTGATCTCCTGCGTCAAGTGAGCAATAAATTGATCAAATTCTGGTGAACGAATACCCAAGATGATGCCTGGCTTGGTACAAAACTGCCCGCTACCTAATGTGAATGAATTTGCCAATTCTTGGGCGATCTGTTTTCCTCGCTGTACTAAGGCGTTTGGCAGCACAATGACCGGGTTGATACTCGACATTTCAGCAAAAACCGGAATAGGTTGTGGTCGCTGCATAGCCATATCAAACAGTGCACGCCCACCAGCGAGTGAGCCGGTAAAACCAACGGCTTGAATAATTGGGTGTTTGACGAGATCTGCTCCCACGCTATTGCCATAAATCATATTGAATACACCTGCGGGCATTTGTGTGGCGATAATAGCGCGTTCTATCGCTTCTGCTATGGCTTCAGCGGTAGCCATATGACCGCTATGTGCTTTAAAAACAACGGTACAGCCCGCCGCTAATGCTGACGCCGTGTCACCACCAGCAGTTGAAAAAGCCAAAGGGAAATTACTGGCGCCAAAAACCGCAATAGGACCTAGAGGAATATGGCACTGGCGAATATCAACTCTGGGAAGCGGTTTTCTCTCAGGTTGCGCAGTATCAATACGGGCAGCATGAATATCACCACGGCGTAACAGCGTGGCAAACAGCCTCATTTGCCCGCTCGTTCTCGACCGTTCACCTTGAAGTCGAGCTGGAGGCAGAGCCGTTTCTTCTGATACAAGGGTAATAAAGTCATCACTGAGAGCATCAATTTCATCGGCAATTTTATCTAAAAAAACAGCACGTTCTTCTAACGATGTCTGGCTATAACGGGTAAATGCATCGGCTGCCGCTTGGGCGGCGAGATCGACCTCATGTCGTGTAGCCTGATAAAACGCATAACCTATTGGTGAGTTATCCACCGCTCGCTGGCTGTGCAAACAGCGTTCTCCCTCTGCTTGCCTGCGCCCCCCAATAAACTGCATACCTGAATGTTCCAACATAACGATTCCTCCGAGGGTATCAGAAACAAGTTACAGCCCAATTCAGAGACCTACATCAGGCAATGAAGGACGATTAGCGAGAGCTTTTTCTACAATGGCGCGTACTTCAACCAATGTTTCCCCTTCAAGTGGTAAACGCGGTGGACGGGTAATGGCACTACCACGGCCAACCATTTCTTCACACAGTTTGATGCATTGCACCAAATCAGGGCGGAAATCCAAATGCAACAGAGGCATAAACCAGCGATACAATTCCCGAGCTTCTTCATAACGTTTCTGTTTAGCCAGACGGAATAAAGTCTCTCCTTCCCGAGGAAAGGCATTCGACATACCTGAAATCCAACCTTCTGCGCCCACTGCGACTGACTCTAAAACGACGTCATCCAAACCGGCAAAAAGAATGAAGCGATCGCCTGCCTCGTTGGGAATATCACTAAAAGGCCGGGTATTGCCTGATGAATCTTTAAATGCAACGATATTTTCGCAATCGGCCAGAGACGTCAGAATTTTCGGCGTAATATCATTTTTATACAGCAGAGGGTTGTTATATAGCATGACGGGTAAATCGGTAGAGGTCGAAATTGTACGGAAATACTCCCTGTTTTCTTTCGGTGTTGGAGTATAAACCAGAGGTGGCATGATCATCACCCCATCAGCCCCTGCCTGTCGGCATTCAGCAACCATTTTGCACGCATTATCGGTTGTCAATTCTGCGATACCCGAAAGAACGGGAATTTGCCCACCAGCAACATCTACTGCGAGTTCAACGATAGTACGCTTCTCCTTCATAGACAGAGATGTGTTTTCCCCCACAGAGCCATTGACGACTAAACCGGAAACCCCATCTTTAATCAGGTTCGTCATTACCTTCTGTGTGGCGTCCAAATTAATGGAAAAATCGGGGTTAAATTGCGTCGTCACTGCCGGGAAAACCCCCTGCCAGCTAACCTTTCTCTTGCTCATAGCTCTATCCTTTCGATCGTCATTTAAAATGCAAATTGTTTTTATTTTGTTAATAAAATGTGATTCATTGGTTTTAGTGGAATGATGGCGATTTCACTACTGAGAAGCTTGTGACTTTTCACAGTGAACAATGACGAAATCAGCATAATAGGAATGGCAAACTTAAAGCTGAGAGGCTTTGATGGAGTCGATAATTCCTAATGACAGGTAAAAAGACTGGCTTCTCAAATATATGATTAATTAACCCAATCTCGTACAACAAATTGGATCACGAAAGAGCGGAAGTATTAGTAAAACGGCAAATTACTCCAATCCTATTGACTGACGAAAATCACTGGGAGTGAGTCCAGTTGACGCCTTAAATTGCCGAGTAAATGCACTGTGATCAGTATAACCACATTGCAAGGCAACATCTGTAATAGGTAATTTCGTAGCCAGCAATTCCGACGCTTTTTCAATTCTGATTTTGTGGATCATCTGCCGGGGTGTCAGGTGAAAGATGCGTTTACAGTAACGTTCCAATTGAGCAACCGAGAGACGTGTTAAATGAGTTAGCTCTTCGAGACGAATGGTTCGATCAAAATTTTCACGAATATAATCATCAACGATAGCCAACTTTTGGTACACAGGATGATTTTCCTTAACTTCCATCAAATCATGAGAAATTCCTGCCATACCAATAACTTGATTATGTTGATTATACAATGGCAATTTATATGTCATGCACCAACCTGCTTTACGTCCATGATAAAAATGGAGCTCCAGTTGGTTTTGGATAATTACCCCTTGATGCAACACACGTAAATCCTGTTCGGTGTAACAACTGCCCATCTGAGCAGGAAAGATTTCGGAAGAGGTTTTACCGAGTAGCGAAGAGATCGACTTAAATCCGCAGCGTGTGGCTAGCGTAAGGTTCACAATTAGATAACGTGCTTTGATATCTTTGATAAAGAAAACCACACTGGGAATCGCATTTAACAATGGTGTAATTAAGGCAACCGCATTGAGAATATCTTGCAGGTTATTGGGTTTGTGATTAACTAATCCACTACAAAGCGCCGATAAAAACTCAACATTACAAACATCATAACCATTTGTGCTAATGCCGTTTTTTTCATTGTTCCGGTATATATTCATCATCTGTATCTCCAATCTATTAACATTAAAATAGGATTTTTGACTCGTGTTTAGCTATTTATATTCCGCCTTCCTTATTTAACTATTTGATTTTATAGATCAATTTATAAATTTTCTGGTAAAAACAGAAATAATCCTTATCAGGTTTATTTATAATTTTTCATTTCATTATCTTATTGGAATGTCTCACTGATAATTCAGTGATTCTTTCATTGTGCTGATTTCAGCATATTGCAGTATGAAATTCATCAAGCGACAAACGAAATACTACGCCACCATTTATTAAAAATACGTTAATTGGGTGGCTTTATGGCAGATAAGCATGATTATCAGATGGTTCGCGTCATTGATTCACACACAGGTGGAGAACCTACCCGCACGATAATCGAGGGATTTCCATCTCTTGGCAAAGGAACCGTTGCCAAACAGCGTCAACGCTTTGAAGCCGAATTTGATCACTGGCGTAAGGCTCTCATTCTTGAACCAAAAGGGAATGATATGTTGGTAGGCGCACTTTTATGTCCGTCTACTGTACCTGACGCCGATATGGGGGTGATTTTCTTTAATAACGCGGGATATTTAGGCATGTGCGGACACGGCACTATGGGTCTTATTGCTTCGCTCTATCATCTAGGCTGGTTGAACCCTAGCAAGTATAAAATTGAGACCCCTGTTGGGATTGTAGAGGCAGTGCTCCATAAGGATGAAACCGTGTCTGTTTATAATGTTCCCTCTTATCGTTATCAGCAAAATGTCACCGTGAACGTGCCAGGTGTGGGTGATGTTAATGGAGATATTGCCTGGGGAGGAAATTGGTTTTTTCTGATCGGTCAACATAACCTGTTTCTAACCCTTAACCATATCGATGAACTTACGCAATACAGTTGGGCAGTTAGGCAGGCACTGGAACAAGCGGGGATAACCGGTGAAAACGGTGAGTGTATCGACCATATTGAATTGTTCGCTCCTGATAACGATACAGATAGTCGTAATTTTGTATTATGTCCGGGGAAAGCCTATGACCGTTCACCGTGTGGCACTGGAACAAGTGCTAAGTTAGCCTGTCTGGCGGCGGATGGAAAATTGCAGCCGGGTGAAATTTGGCGCCAATCCAGCATTATTGGAAGTGTTTTTGAAGCCCAATATCAGTGGGTTGGTCAAAAAATTGCCCCAGTGATCCGGGGAACAGCGCATGTTTACGGTGATAACAAATTAATCATTGCCAATAACGATCCTTTTGTCTGGGGAATCAATGTATGACCCCTCCCCAAATATCGGATGTCATTATCGTTGGTGCTGGCATCATTGGAGCCGCATGTGCTTATCAGTTGGTACAAGATGGTTTGAGAGTTGCTGTAATTGATGATGGTGGTAAAGGGGCAACACAGGCAGGGATGGGGCATCTCGTGTGTATGGACGATAATCCTGCGGAACTGGCACTGAGTAGTTACTCATTAGATATATGGCGAACATTCACCCCCCATATGCCAAAAAATTGTGCATGGCGTAGATGCGGCACACTTTGGCTGGCAGATGCAGAGGACGAAATGGAACTGGCTGAGGAAAAAAGCGCACGTCTTGCCTCCTATGAAATCGAAAATATTCCGATGACAGCGACACAAATTCATCAGATGGAACCGATGGTGAGGAGTGGGATTGCCGGCGGCTTGTCTGTTCCTGCGGATGGGATTGTCTATGCACCCAATGTCGTACACTGGTTTTTTACTAGCTGTAATCAAAAGATTCAGTTTATTACAGGACAAGTGCACGCCTTAGAGCCTCAGACCGTTGTGCTGCGTGATGGAAAGAAATATTGTGCGCCGAGAATATTGCTAGCAAATGGGCTATGGAGCACACATCTGTTACCTGAATTACCGATTGTCCCTAAAAAAGGGCAACTGGCGATTACAGATCGTTACCCTACCTGTATCACACATCAACTGGTGGAATTAGGGTATAGCGCCAGTACACATACTTTGGATGGTACGTCAATCGCTTTCAATGTTCAGGCCCGCCCTACCGGTCAGCTTTTAATTGGCTCTTCACGCCAGTTCCATAACGAACAACACACTATTGATCTCTCCCTACTCCGTTCTATGCTCCAGCGCGCACTTTATTTTTTACCTCAACTTGGTCAGATGAATATTTTACGTTGTTGGTCTGGCTTTCGTGCTGCGACTCCAGATGGCTTGCCGCTATTGGGGCAACATCCTGATTACGAATGGCTATGGCTGGCTGTGGGCCATGAAGGATTAGGTGTAACGACCGCACCGGGCAGCGCCAAAATCATCTCTGCATTGATGCTGAACAGAAAAACGGAGATTGATCCACTGCCTTACCAACCCGCACGTTTCACTGCTATGGCCCGTCAGAGGTTACCATGACACTCAAAAAACCACCATTTACTGCTTTGTTTATTGATGGCGAACTGATCACAGTTCCTGCGGGGATTACTGTAGCGGCGGCGCTAGCTTATATCGGTAGTGAGCATTGCCGTATATCTGTATCACATCAATTGAGAGTGCCTTTTTGTGGTATGGGGATCTGCCAGGAATGCCGTTTAATGATTAATGGTCGCCGTCGTGTAGCGTGCCAGACAGTTTGTGAAATGGGTATGAAAGTCGAGAGGATCTGAACATGGCAACACCATCTTTTTCTACGATATTACACTGTGATGTGCTGGTTGTTGGCGCAGGACCGGCAGGATTGGCTACCGCACAGGCTGCGATACAAGGGCAACAATCCGTTATCCTGATTGATGACAATCCCAAAGCAGGCGGACAAATTTGGCGTCAAGGGCCATTTCATACATTGCCGCCGATGGCGAAAAATTATCTATCGGTACTATCAGAAGATGCATTGATCTATTTACCCAGTTGTAAAGTAATTGCAGTAGACAGCCAATGCGTAATGGTTGAAACGGCAAGTCGGCACCGAATAGTTCACTACCAACGTATCATTCTCTGCACCGGCGCTAAAGAAAAATTACTTCCCTTTCCTGGATGGACATTACCGGGTGTCACGGGCGCAGGCGGATTACAGGCGTTGATAAAAAGCGGTCTCCCCATGATTGGTGAGCGTGTTGTTATTGCAGGTAGCGGTCCCCTTTTGCTCGCGGTTGCCGAAACAGTAAAAAAAGCAGGAGGGAACGTGGTCGGTATCATTGAACAGGCGCCTTTACACCGCTTATTTTCGTTTGGCTTACGACTGCTCCGCTGGCCTAACAAGTTGCATCAAGCCATCGCTCTCATGCCACTTAAAAATTACTACAAAAACAGTATGGTGTTGGGAGTGGAAACCTCGGTAGAAGGCAGGTTAACTGGTGTGTATATCAGTAATAAAGGGCAAAAACGAAAATTACCCTGTACCCGTTTAGCTTTCGGTTTTGGTTTAAGGCCAAATACGGAATTGGCACAATTGCTTGGTTGCTTGCTGGACGAACAAGGAAATATCCAAGTAGATGCGTGGCAACAGACTACTATACCTGGTGTATATGCAGCGGGAGAATGCACAGGTATTGGCGGCAGTGAGCTTGCATTGTGTGAAGGATTTATTGCCGGGTTTGCAGCGAGTGGTAAATACGTACTAGCTGAAAAATGGCAACAGAAACGAAGAAAATGGCGGTGTTTTGCCACAGCAATAGCACAAACGTTTAAATTAAATAGAGAGATCACACAGGCACTTCCCCCCGATACCTTGATCTGTCGTTGTGAAGACATAAGTTTAAACGAACTTGAACCATTTCAAGATTGGAATAGCGCAAAAATGGCAACACGGTGTGGCATGGGAGCTTGTCAGGGAAAAATCTGTTCTGCCATTCTCCACGATATCAAACATTGGGCAATACCATCCCCTCGCATTCCACTATCACCTACCCGTCTTGAAACGCTGGCAGCAGGAGACACGGAAGAGTTTGTTTAGTCACCTTTTGCTATGATTCATCTCGATAAACATTAAAACTTGTAATGTATTACTTTAAAAATCAAGGTGTGGACATATTTATGTATAAGACAAATGGAACAATTTTGGATGTACCGGGTGTTAAGGTTGGGCATGCTGAAGATAAATTGGAGCAAACCGGTTGTAGCATCATTATTTTCGACGACGGAGCTGTTTGTGGCGTTGATGTCAGAGGTTCTGCACCGGGGACAAGGGAAACCGAGCTTTTAGATCCCATTAACACTGTTCAGAAAGTCAATGCAGTGGTGCTAAGTGGAGGGAGCGCTTTTGGATTAGATTCCGCCTCTGGCGTAATGCGCTATCTTGAAGAAAGAAAAAAAGGATTTGATACCGGTGTCGCTATCGTACCTATCGTTCCTGCCGCAATAATTTTTGATCTAAACTTTGGTGATCCTGCTGTTCGTCCTGACGCTGAAATGGGCTATCTTGCGGCACTAAACGCTTCTGTAACCCCTTTTCCATCGGGAAATATTGGCGCCGGCGCCGGGGCCACTATAGGTAAGATGGCCGGTTTTGACAAAGCCATGAAAGGTGGACTTGGAACAGCATCGGTTAAATTACCTGGCGGGCTGACAATTGGCGCAATGGTTGTTGTAAATGCTGTTGGTGAAATCAGAGACCCTAAAAATGGTAAAACCATTGCAGGTGCATGTGATAAAAATGGTCATCTTATTCCCTACATTATAAAAAATAATAAAGATAATAATTTCATTCAAGGGGCAAATACGACTATTGGCATAATTTGTTGTAACGCCAATATGAATAAAAGCCAGATGAAAAAAGTTGCCCAGATGGCTCATGATGGTCTTGCGAGAACGATATACCCTGTTCATACCATGAGTGACGGGGATACTATTTTTGCAGCGGCAACAGGTGGTGTGGATTCATCGGTGAATACTGTTGGTATTCTTGCTGCCGAAGTCATGGCTGCTGCGGTTTTAGATGCGGTAAAATCAGCTAAATCAAAATTTGGTGTTAGAGGTTATGCCGATTTAGCGGATTAAAAAGTTCGGTGCAAAAACTGCGACATCTAGCCAAACGCACGAATGCAATTGTAGTAACAGGGCACGATCCGGATGCCTGGCCAACATTCCGTAAGGCACCGGAATATTACGATTAACTCGAATTCATCAATGCAAAATATAGCCAGAAACTAGAAAGTGGATGTTTCTGGCTTGGTACTCATTTTACTAAAGCTTAACTTACTCTCCGAGAATAACCGCTATTCCTCCCCTCCCCCTCTTAACCAATCATTGACAAAAGACTGGGCATTTTCAGATTTAAATCCAATCGAAGATATGCCGGTTGGCTTCCATAAAAGCTCAATAACACGAATCTTTTGGTTATAATCAAGAGCATTAAATATTTCACGTAATTGTTCATTTAAAAGTAAATCTTGAAATTGAAGAAAATATTCATCATTGAATTGATCGCAACATCCTGCAAAAAGCTTATTACCGTTCTCACGATTGAACCCACAACATCTCACACGCTTAAAGCCAGCTTTATAATAAAAATCGCATATTTCATCATATCTGTATGCGTTGACGATAGGATTCAAAAATGCATCCACATTAACAGCAACCTGATCAACACTATCATCTAAATGATTAGCTGTACTATCGCCATATTGATTTCGACTTAAGTTTTCGCACAGCTTATTCATTAAATCAGTATTTAAAAAATATTCTTCTGCATGATTTTGTTTTACAAAAATCTGCAAAAGTTCCCGCTGCCTCAATCGTTCATATTCTCCTATAGCGTTGTATAACCAAATTAGCGCGATACCCTCTTCATTTAATGAACGTGAAGCTGCTAAAAAACCCTCTTGTGGACATTCCATATGATGGATAACACCGGTAGAAACAACAACATCAAATTGATTATCTCGTGTTAGCTTCTCAATCGTATTATTTTCTAGCGTGACGTTATCCAACTGATGATAAGATATCAACTTATCTGCCACCTCTAACGCTTTATCCGTCATATCAATACCTACAAATTGGGTATCGGGATACATACTTGCCAGCCCTAACAAACGATGTCCCGTTCCACACCCTAAATCAAGCACATATTTTCCCGTTAAATAATCCGGCTTAAATATAATCCCCATCACCGTGGCCATATCATAAATAAGATTGTCTCCAATGGCGGAACTAGGATATGGATATCGGTTATACATCGCTTTGACGTCCTGATTACTCATATTTATTTCTCCGAACAAAATGAAAAATCAATAGTAATAGCCCATGATCACGAATAATAGATTACAAATAATAGTATAGAAGTCACCCTCATAAAATTCATGACAACGAGTAATAAAATATTTCATAATTGGGAGAAAAATATATTAAATTCAATTATTATGGAAATAATTTCATATTAATGATAATAATATATCCACTAAAATAATATTCAACCATCAGATCGATTATTTTATTTTCTTCTAATAAAGCAGATGAAAATTAATGTAGTTGCATTGTGAAACTAATCATGTCATGTTTATTAAATAGTTGAAGATCGAAACAAGATGAATATTAATTTATTCACACAAACATCATTTACTGTCATGTTATCTTGAATACGTAAAACAAACACGAAGTTAGATTAACACATATCACTATAAAGTATTAATTTTATGAAAAATTATAAAATATAAACATTAAAAATTCACTTTAACAATTTAAGCGATCAATTTTTTAATTAAATATTATTTAATAAACAGACACATAACTTTTTTACCAAATATTTTTAGAGATAAAACCCCAAGCTTTCTTGCTCTATTTCGATGTACAGTATATTTTTATTTTAAATACTATAAAAAAGTCATGGCTGTGATTAGATATAATCACCACGATTTAGCCAGAATCGTTCATATCTATACCCTATGGATTTCAAGATGGATCGCGACGGCAAGGGAGCGAATCCCCGGAAGCATAGCGAACAATGTGACCGAGGTGAGTGAGTGCAGCCAACAAAGAGGCAACTTGAAAGATAACGGGTATATAACAGGAGAAATATTATGCACGTCGGTATTATTGGGGCGGGGATTGGTGGTACATGTTTAGCACATGGATTACGTAAAAATGGAATCAAAGTGACGATATATGAACGAAACTCTGCTGCATCATCCATACTTCCCGGTTATGGAATTCATATTAATACATTCGGCAAGCAGGCACTGCAAGAATGCCTCCCGGATGAAAACTGGCTAACCTTTGAGGAGGCATCAAGATATATTGGCGGACAATCACGGTTTTATAATGAACGTCTACGTCTTCTTGCTGTTCAAGGCGGTCTTATGAACGGGCAGATCATTTCCGAGCAGCGCCTGTCAATAAGTAGAACTGAACTTAGAGATATATTAAGCCAAGGGCTTTCAAATACAATTCAATGGAACAAAACATTCGTTCGTTATGAACATATTGAAAACGGTGGTATTAAAATTTTCTTTGCCGATGGCAGTCACGAAAATGTTGATGTCCTTGTCGGTGCAGACGGAAGCAATTCAAAAGTACGTAAGCAGTACCTTCCTTCTATCGAAAGATTCGATGTTGGTGTTAGTATAATCATTGGTCGTGCGCGTCTTACCCCGGCTCTCATAGCTTTGCTACCCCAAAATTTCCGGGATGGTACACCCAATAGTATCGTACCTAAAAGCCCCGACTGGTTGTTCATCTCTATGTGGCGCGCTCCAGTTAATATCCATGTAGAATCCGCCTTAGCAGAAATAGATAATTTTATCGTATGGGTTTACGTAGCAGCAACAGATAGTCTGCCTGACAACATCACCAATTTTTCCGCTGAAGTCCTCTGCGATCTAGTCCGAGCCCGTATGACTTCATGGGACCCAAACCTACATATTCTGATTAAACAAAGTGATATGGAAAACATATCTCCGCTACATTTACGCAGCATGCCCCATCTTCTACCCTGGAAATCCAGCACCGTCATATTACTTGGGGATGCTATTCACAACATGACGCCAATGACAGGCTCAGGAGCGAATACAGCGCTGCGAGACGCACTTTTGCTCACGCAAAAGCTTACTCAAGTGGCGTCAGGCCAAGAAGAATTAATCAAGGCAATTTCAGATTATGAGCAACAAATGCGCGTATATGCTAATGAGATTGTTGGAATTTCATTGCGTAGCGCCCAGAATGCTGTAGAACATTTTTCAATACCACCATTAAAACAACGGCATTTGAGTATAAGAAAAAATACATCTCAAAGTTATCAATACCGACGTTAATATTCCGAGTAAATTGTCATACCTGAACTAACTCCATACCATTACTCTAGATATACTGGTTACAACGATAAGAATGAGGTGAAGATAAAAAAGATCCGCCACCAGTATATATCATACTGGTGGCTTGGTTTAATTAATTATGCAATTTTTACCCAAGGATAAGCATCAGATGTTTCTGCGCCGTCTGGCACGGTGCCTCTACTCCACCATTTAGCTTCCCAATTTTGATTGTTCCAACTCACTCTATCGCCGGCATTATATGCCCTATTTGCATCCCAGACAGGGTAATCACTCCCTGTATCTGGATTAACTGGATCAACCGGCTCAACATTAACACCCTTGAAGTAGAATGGTGCCATATCTATTTTTTCCGTGATTAACTCACAACCAAGCCCTTCCCTAGCTGCATTGACCAATAAACCACGATCTTGATCTGCGGTCCATGTAAATATTCCTCCCAGATTCTTTTCTAGTACATATTGTGCTTTAGATTTAACGGAACGAGGGGTATCAAGAGAAATAAACAACTGACTATCCTTATTATAGAGATAATCAGCGTCTGCTATTTCATCGGTATATAAGTCAAAATTATTTCTTCCCCTCTTTTCTTCCAAATCCAGATAATTATATATCGTGTCGTACCATTCTGTGGTCCCTGATTCAAACGAACCGGTTGTTGTAATCTTCGGTTCTTTTTTCGGGACATAACCAGGATCATAACTGCCGGATAATGGAGAATAACTATCAATAATCGTATTTCTGGCATTGCGTGAATAACCGGTGTAACCAATATTGATGGCAGATGCAGGTACGCCAAGGCTCAATAAATATTCAACCGCCTTTTCTACACTATTCTCACCACCAAGATAATTACGGAGATTCGTGTGATGTAACACCTTTTCAGCCCACGGAGTACCAAAGAAATCATAGGTCATAACATTAATACCATATAGTCCAACTTGCAGTAATTCAGGTATTTTTGATTTTTCCATTTTCTCTGGTACCGCCGAACAAGCAATACTTATTTTTATATCTGAACGCCCTGCTTCTTTAAAAGCAGCAGTTAAATCTTTAATTAAACTAACATAATAATCACCATCGTCTGGCGCATACATGTTACCTTCATTTCCAGCAACGCCCGGATACTCCCAATCAATATCAATTTCGGTAAACATAGGGAAACGTTGGAATATATCAACTAAACTCGAACAGAAATAGGATTTTAGTGTTTCGTCTCTGACCATATTATAAAAGCCATTACTCATGGTCCAACCGCCAACACTAAATGACATAATAAGATCATGGCCTTGAGCTTTTGCAGCTTGTTGAACCTTAGCCAATCCACCTAATACGCCCATACTTTTAGATTGATCAAAATCCCTTGGCATTTGGATATCTTGCCAACCAGAATAAGTACAATTCTGATAAGATTGGCAATCTCCCCAAGCATCTGTGAATGTCACTTCTCCATTATTGGTGCGGGCAAATAATGGCGCTTGCTCTTTAATTTGCTGCTTTTTTTCGCCCTCATCACCTAATATTCCACAGAAACCAATAACTAATTTATCATAAGCAAAAGGATTATCTAAAAGGTGCTGTAAATCTATTCCTCTACCTCGACGAATGGGATCTTGATTTCCTTGTAATCTACCGTCATATTGCGACCAATCTGTATAATAACCAAAAACTTTAGGTTTATTACGTGTGTCATATTTATTATAGACTGGTAATGCGGTTCTTCCCGATGTGTAACTAAAATTTATTGTTTCAGTTGATGGATTGAAATTATCTATCTGATAAGACTGTTCACTAAGCGAATCTGTCTGGATTATTTTTGACATAAATCACCTCGACTAGATATCAGTTTATTTTTCGATGAACACTCCAATTGCTTTACTTACGTGGTAACATAATTACATTCTAGTTTGTATTCTTAGGAAAACAAATAATTGTTATTTGTTTGATTGTTAATGGTCAACTCAAATTTATGTCAATGGATTTTATATTACCGACCATTTATTATCATATAACAAAAACAAATAATTGCAAATTGCAAATATATTAATTGCCATTATTACAATTGCCTCCTCAATTAAATTTGTAAATTAATTTTTACGAACCATTTGTTTTAATTTTATTTCAAATTGACTGTATTTTATATTTTATATCTATACTAATTTGTATCCTTAGGGGTGTTCGTTTCTTCAAAATATTATTACCATTCTTATATATGGAGATTAAAATGAAAGCTAAAGATGTTCAGCCAACCATTATTATTAATAAAAATGGCCTTATCTCTTTGGAAGATATCTATGACATTGCGATAAAACAAAAAAAAGTAGAAATATCAACGGAGATCACTGAGCTTTTGACGCATGGTCGTGAAAAATTAGAGGAAAAATTAAATTCAGGAGAGGTTATATATGGAATCAATACAGGATTTGGAGGGAATGCCAATTTAGTTGTGCCATTTGAGAAGATCTCAGAGCATCAGCAAAATCTGTTAACTTTTCTTTCTGCTGGCACTGGGGACTATATGTCCAAACCTTGTATTAAAGCGTCACAATTTACTATGTTACTTTCTGTGTGCAAAGGTTGGTCTGCAACCAGACCAGTTGTCGCTCAAACAATTGTTGATCATATTAACCATGACATTGTTCCTCTGGTTCCTCGCTATGGTTCAGTGGGTGCAAGCGGTGATTTAATCCCTTTATCTTATATTGCACGCGCATTATGTGGTATCGGCAAAGTTTATTATATGGGCGCAGAAATTGACGCTGCTGAAGCAATTAAACGCGCAGGGTTGACACCATTATCGTTAAAAGCAAAAGAAGGTCTTGCTCTGATTAACGGCACACGGGTAATGTCCGGTATCAGTGCAATTACCGTCATTAAACTGGAAAAACTATTTAAAGCCTCAATCTCTGCGATAGCCCTTGCTGTTGAAGCATTACTTGCATCTCATGAACATTATGATGCCCGAATTCAACAAGTAAAAAATCATCCTGGTCAAAAAGCGGTGGCAAGTGCATTGCGTGATTTATTGGCAGGTTCAACTCAAGTTAATTTATTATCCGGGGTTAAAGAACAAGCCAATAAAGCTTGTCGTCATCAAGAAGTTACCCGACTAAATGATACCTTACAGGAAGTGTATTCAATTCGTTGTGCACCACAAATATTAGGTATAGTGCCAGAATCTTTAGCTACCGCTCGGAAAATATTGGAACGGGAAGTTATTTCAGCTAATGATAATCCATTGATCGATCCAGAAAATGGCGATGTTCTACACGGTGGGAATTTTATGGGGCAATATGTCGCCCGAACAATGGATGCATTAAAACTGGATATTGCTTTAATTGCCAATCATCTTCACGCCATTGTGGCCCTTATGATGGATAACCGTTTCTCTCGTGGATTACCCAATTCACTTAGTCCGACACCCGGCATGTATCAAGGTTTTAAAGGCGTCCAACTTTCTCAAACCGCTTTAGTTGCTGCAATTCGCCATGATTGTTCTGCATCAGGTATTCATACCCTCGCCACAGAACAATACAATCAAGATATTGTCAGTTTAGGACTGCATGCTGCTCAAGATGTTTTAGAGATGGAGCAGAAATTACGCAATATTGTTTCAATGACAATTCTGGTAGTTTGTCAGGCCATTCATCTTCGCGGCAATATTAGTGAAATTGCGCCTGAAACCGCTAAATTTTACCATGCAGTACGCGAAATCAGTCCTCCTTTGATCACTGATCGTGCATTGGACGAAGATATAATCCGCATCGCGGATGCAATTATTAATGATCAACTTCCTCTGCCAGAAATCATTTTTGAAGAATAAAAAGAGAATCACTGAGAGTTTTTCAATCATCTCTTGACTAAAAATACAGAACCCCATTTATACCCAATGGATTTCAAGATGGATCGCGACGGCAAGGGAGCGAATCCCCGGGAGCATAGGTAACTATGTGACCGGGGTGAGTGAGTGCAGCCAAAAAAGAGGCAACTTGAAAGATAACGGGTATACTGATGACAGAAATAGTACGAGTAAAAAAGGGGTTTTGTATGATCGTTTTTGTGACAGGAGCAACTTCAGGTTTTGGTGAATCAATTGCCAGAAAATTCATTCAAAACGGTTCTAAAGTTATTGCAACTGGACGCCGTAAAGAACGGTTAGAAAAATTAAAAGCTGAACTGGGTGATAACTTTTACTTTGTTCAACTTGATGTCACTGATCGGGCCGCTATCAATCAGGTTGTAGAACAATTACCAGAATCACTCCGTCAAATCGATATTTTAGTCAATAATGCCGGTTTAGCGCTTGGATTAGAACCCGCTCATCGGGCTAATCTGGATGACTGGGAAATAATGATTGATACCAATGTCAAAGGGCTTGTCAATATGACCCATGCTCTACTGCCTCAAATGGTAGAAAGAAATCATGGGCATATTATTAATATCGGTTCTACCGCTGCAAGTTGGCCATATTCCGGTGGAAATGTTTATGGCGCAACTAAAGCCTTCGTCAAACAGTTTAGTTTGGGCTTACGAGCAGATTTGCAAGGAAAAAATATCCGAGTCACTGATATAGAACCCGGTTTAGTTAGTGGAACTGAGTTTTCTTTAGTACGTTTTAAAGGCGACAATGATAAAGTGAATAAAACCTACGATGGCACGCAGGCATTAACCGCCGAAGATGTCACTGAAGCTGTTTTTTGGGTCGCTAATTTACCTGCTCATGTCAACATTAATACATTAGAAATGATGCCAGTTTGCCAGTCATTTGCCGGGCTTAGTGTACACAGAAATGAATAATTACACTCTTCTTGATAATTTGTTGAACATATTAATGCTATCTTATAATTTATCTATCTGATAGTTTCTTATTGTGCCATCTAAATTGGCTCCACTTACTCTACACTCAAGAGGATTCAAGAGGATAAAAGATGAATATTTGTAATTCTTTGATATTAAAAGCAATGCCAGCTATCGCTCTGGCAATACCATTGTTATGGCAAACGCCAGCATTGGCGACAACCTGTACTTCCGGAAGTACCTGCGTCACAGTGAGTGGTAGCGGAGATTCTGTGCTCGATAAAGAAGCCGCCCGCCAAAGTAAAGAACAATGGGATGAAACAAAGAATCTTCGCACTAAAGTTAATAAACGTGCTGAGAAAGAGTTCGACAAGTTCGATAAAGCGATTGATGCTCGTGATGCATGTATGAAAAGTACCAATATCAATGCTTATTGGGAACCCAATACCGAACGTTGTTTAGACAGCAATACAGGTATGCCCATCAGACCGTAATATAAGGTGATGACAATGAAGATGAAGAAAGCGCTTTTATTTAGCGCATTGATCTTTACCCTATCCCCATTCGCACTTGCTGCACAAGCTTCATGCGAAAGCGTGAAAGAGCAAATTGCGCAGAAAATTATCAATAATGGTGTGCCGGAATCTGGCTTTACATTGGAAATTGTTGCTAATGACCACATTGAACAAGCCGGTGGTAAAATCGTTGGGCATTGTGAAAATAATGCCAAAAAGATTGTGTATACCCGGCAAGGAAGCCAATCTCAAGCTCATCCGACCGCCAAATAAACCCACATTATCTTTCTGAAGGAAGATACCCAAAGTTCAGAGAAAATATTACGCCAATATTTTACCGTTGATGAATGATGAGATGAATAGAGGTCGAGGCTATACGCCTTCGGCCCCTTTTCACGTTATACCCGTTATCTTTCAAGTTGCCTCTTTGTTGGCTGCCCTTAGCAAGCTGACCTGAATGATAGCTTTAATATAGTTTCCTATGTGAACCATTAGCTTTTTTAAAACTGACAATCTAAATAATCAACTCTAATATCATAACGTTTTGAAACAAAAATATTTACCGAATAATTATACTGAGTTAAATATCTTATTTGCTCAAATAATAATCATGTTGAAAATTTAAAATAGGAAACGTTATGGGTGATCTTATCACTAAGAAAATTCGCTTTGTCGTGGTGTTTTTTATAGCATTAGCTATATCAGGATGTAGCGCTGTCGCAGGAAATCAAACAGAAGCCCAGAATTTTAATGGCAACAGCAATTATAAAATTGCCGTGATGTCAGATCCTCAGCCGTGGCGTTTATATCCTGAACAAGGCGATCCTAATGCCGACAAAAAACCGTGGGAAGAATTAAATAGAAAAGTAGCAAACAGTATCAATACTATTTATGAACGCAATCATCTTGCTTTTGGCATCGTTAATGGTGATCTTACCGAGTTTGGACGCGCTAGCACCAGAAGAAGCCTTAAGGAGATATATACATCAAAAATCAAATTCCCGCTATTTATGGGATTGGGAAATCATGATTATGCAAATAATGTTAATGATTGTACTTACCCCGAAGGCTTTGATTTCAGTCGTAATGCCTGCGCCAGATCCGCTGTATTTGATATGGCAGAGAGAATAAATGGTTATAGTAAAGTATTGAATAATTTCTCCTATGACTATGACAATAAAGCATGGAAAGGCAGTTTATCTTATTCATGGGATTTCGGTGATATTCATTATGTTCAATTGCAAAACTATCCTACCTATAGTGTCAATTTGGAGCACTATATCAGCCCAACCGTTTATATTACAAAATCCCTTGATTGGTTGGAAAGCGATCTCAAATCTGCTCAAACAAGAGGAAAAGCAGTCGTTTTAAACTTTCACGATGGGTATGACCATTTTATTGATAATAGCAGTTATGCTGAAAAAGAGAGATTTAGATCATTGATTGAACAGTACAATGTTATGGCTGCTTTTGTTGGGCATTCACATTTTCTTGACGAATACACCTCCTATATCTTTGGAAACGCAAGAGTCTATGACAGTGGAGCACTATTTAAAGGTGATTTCTTTATCATTGATGTTAACAAAAAATGCATGGAAATATCTGCATATAATGGCATAAATGGTATTCCCAAGTTTATTAAAAGAATGACGAGTGTTTGTGGTAAATAGAGATCAAGCTTATTATATCATATTGAGATTTTAGGTTGTTGATGATAAACCTCACTTTTCTACAAGTGAGGTTTTATTGTTAATCGACCGCCAGTCACAATCACAATATTTTTTATGGTATTCGTTCAATATGATAAATCCACACTTATTCCCCCCTAACTTGTTTTAATATAGTGGAAATCTCCAAGTAGCAGGATAAATCTTTTTCTTCCGGACGTAAAATATAAGGAATTTCACCTAACTGTGGCGCATTAATGTGACGGCGTAACCTATCCATCACTTTCGTATAGTGCGATAAACCAGGATTAATTCTGTTAGCTACCCACCCTACTAACTGCAATCCATCATTTATTATTGCCTGCGCGGTTAAAATTGAGTGATTTACACAGCCAGACTGAATACCAACAACTAAAATAACTGGGATTTTTTCCCGAATCACCCAATCAAAATAAAAAGTTTCATCATCCAGTAATACACGCCAACCGCCGTTACCTTCAATAATAACGCGATCTGCTTTATTACTAAGATTATTTAATCCTTTTCTCATCTGTTCGAAATCAACCTGATTGCCTTCACAATACCTGTTTTTCCAGATAACTGGGTTAATTTCTTCATATTTAAGTGGAACGGGAGAAGATTTTTGTAGAATCACACCATCTCGATTACGCATACCTTCTTCTGTTTCATACCCTTCTGTGGCTATAGGTTTATACCCTACTGCCGTTGCTCCATCACGATTAAAAGCTTGTAATAATGCACGGGTAACAATTGTCTTACCTATGTTGGTATCTGTCCCCGTAACAAATAGGCGCGTTAACATAAATTCTGTTTTCCATAATGACAGATAGAACCCGGTTAATGAGCGCTTAAGTCTAGAGGATGCGACTATAAGGGAGATTGCGTTAGCTCAATGTTTTGTTTAATTGCTACGCCAATTTAGTGAAAAAATTTATATATACCCAATGGATTTCAAGATGCATCGCGACGGCAAGGGAGCGAATCCCCGGGAGCATAGATAACGATGTGACCGGGGTGAGTGAGTGCAGCCAACAAAGAGGCAACTTGAAAGATAACGGGTATAAAGTTAATATTACAACCAGAGAACCTCTATCAAGTATATTATCCTTTCATTAAACTGATCAATAATGAACCATCATATAAAGCTTTTTTAACTGACGCTACCGTGGATAATGTACCTGAATTATTGAATTTTGTTGCAACCAATTCAATCTGTTTACTATAGGCAGGCAAAGCGTGTTGTTGAATACATTCACTAATCACCGGATACAAAACTTGTTGTGAAGCATTAAGAGGAGAACCCATCAAAATTTTTTCTGGGTTAAATAAATTGACCATCATTGCGATAATATGCCCAATTTTTACTCCGATATCACGAATAATATCTACTGCCAAAGTATCACCGTTATTAACCGCCTGACAGAATGACTCAACGGTCAGTGGTTCACCGTTTAGTAAAGAATCGGGTACCATTGCCAACTGCCGTTTTGCTCTGGATAAAATATGGCTGATGCCTACAACCGTTTCCAGACACCCAACATTCCCACAATAACAGCGTTCACCATCAGGCTGAGCCTGAATATGCCCTACCTCCATGACACCACAGTTGCCAGCATGCAATGTTTGCCCCGCAATAATCACGCCAACACCAACATGTTCATCAATGACCATTTGGATAACATTCTGACAATTTTTTGCTGTGCCATATAGTGATTCAGCTATCGTCCAGGCAGTTATTTCATGTTGAAGAAATACCGGTAATCCGGTGCGACGATGCAGATATTCTCCTATTGGCAATTCCTGAACCTGGTAATAAGGGAAACTGTGGATTAAACCTTGGGTCGGATCAACAATCGCATTTACCGTCATGCTAATTGCCGTCAGACGCTCAAGATGAGATTGATAGCGACCAAAAAATGCATCAATCTCATCAATAATGCTATCTAAAAAGGATTTTTCTTTGTTGGCCGGTAATGGTAAAACATCTTCAACAATTAACTTGCTACTTAAATCACGCAGTCCCAATATTAAACTTCCCAAGTTAATACTGACGCACAGGAAATGCCAACTTTCAGAATCAAGCCTCAATCCGGTCGCCGGGCGCCCTCTAAATCCTAAATCCAAAAATTCCGTTTCCATGACTAAGTGTGCATCGACCAATTCACGGACAATCTTAGTAATACTGGCTGGAGCAAGTTGAGCTTTTTTGGATAGCTCAATACGGGAAATTGGACCATATTGATCAATTAACCGATAAACAGTACCAATATTAATCTGTTTTATCTGATCAATATGCCCTGGTTGTCGATCCATTATTTACCCTTTTACGCTCTATACCCGTCATCTTTCAAGTTGCCTCTTTGTTGGCTGCACTCACTCACCCCGGTCACATCGTTATCTATGCTCCCGGGGATTCGCTCCCTTGCCGTCGCGATCCATCTTGAAATCCATAGGGTATAATTAATTCACGTTTCAAAATAATTGTTGGCTGATTATGTCGAGGTTTTAGGCAAAAAGTATGATTCTTTCAATAAATATGTGATATTCAGCACGAAATTTAGCTTATTTCTACTTATTTTTTCCATTCAAAATATTAGATATAAGTAGGTTTATCAGCCTGTCTGCGGCGGCCGATATTGGCCGGTTTTTGTGATTTACCAACCAGACCTCAGAATAAGGGTGGTTATCAGCTAATGGAATATACTGGACACCATCCACTTTCATTCGAGTAAAAGATTCAGTCACAACACTGACACCTAATCCAGCAGAAACCAGCCCAAGAATGGTCATCGCTTCGCCTGCTTCTTGTGAAATCATCGGCGTCACGCCTGCTTGAGCAAGTAATGTGATGATTTCATCATACAAAGCAGTCCCCACTTCGCGCTCAAAAAACACCATCGGATAGCTCGACAACATTTCGAGCTTTATTCCCTGTGGAGCATATTCCAACAAAGGATGTCCATCATAAACAGCAAGCCTAAAAGGTTCCCGAAATAATAGCCGATACTCAAGGTTATCGGGTAATTGGGTATTACGCATGATACCAACGTCGATCCGGCCCGTCAGTAATGGCGCAATCTGCTGTTTAGTATTCATCTGATGCATATGAATAGCGACTTCCGGGTAACGTTCCCGAAATTGCCGTAAACTCAGAGTGACCTTATTCATAAAAGGTATCGTAGAGGTGAAACCGATAGATATTTCGCCTAATTCCCCTTTTTGCATTCTTGCTGCTTTTGTTGCAGCAGCATCAACCTGAGCCAGGATCAGATAAGCTTCTTTCAGAAACATGTTACCTGCCGGC
The DNA here is from genome assembly GCF_042879335.1 of Photorhabdus sp. RM96S. Lineage (NCBI taxonomy): Bacteria > Pseudomonadati > Pseudomonadota > Gammaproteobacteria > Enterobacterales > Morganellaceae > Photorhabdus > Photorhabdus sp. RM96S. The sequence goes on from NZ_JBHFKT010000025.1 coordinate 61,961, forward strand.
GTCAAGCTCACATTCCGGTTATTACGTTCTAACAACCGCGCATTTATACTATTTTCAAGTGATTGAATCTGTTGGCTTAATGGCGGCTGTGAAATATTAAGCCGTTCTGCCGCACGACCAAAATGTAATTCCTCTGCCACTGCAATAAAGTAGCGTAAATGCCGTAACTCGATAGCCATAATCACCTTTGAGATCTAATACATATTATTGTTAATGATTAATATATTAGACAAAATATTTTGCAATTCATATGCTTGATCTTCATCAAAATATAAGCTAGCTAATGAGTTAAGTAAGGAAATTATGTGAGCGCCAGCCCTAGTAGTAATACCAGTCCTAGTAATACCAGCTCTAGTAATAATAGTAGTAATATCGGTGAAAATTTGACTCCCGGTAATCATCTTGTCCAAAATATTCAAAATATTCAAAATAAGAAAAGTCATATTCAGAAAGATGATCCTCTATATATTAGAGTGACGTTGTCACTCTTTACCGTAGGGCTAGCTGCATTTGCCCTACTCTATTTCGTTCAACCAATCTTACCCATGCTGTCGGATGATTTCGATGTTTCTCCTGCTACCAGTAGTTTATCTTTATCCCTTTCAACGGGAATGCTGGCATTGGGCTTATTAATCACCGGTCCTCTGTCTGATGCTATTGGCCGTAAAAATGTGATGGTAACAGCGCTATTTGCCGCCGCATTTTTCACTTTACTCAGTGCATTTATCACCAGTTGGCATGGAATTCTGGTTGTACGCGCTCTGGTTGGTTTGTCTCTCAGTGGCGTAGCCGCCGTTGCAATGACTTATCTTAGTGAGGAAATCCATCCTAACTTTGTTGCTTTATCAATGGGACTTTATGTTAGTGGTAATGCTATTGGTGGCATGAGCGGGCGATTAATATCAGGTGTTATCACCGATTATTTCTCATGGCGGGTTTCTGTCATCGTATTAGGTTTATTAGCATTAATTGCGGCAATGATGTTTTGGCGTATGTTACCTGAATCGCGCCATTTTAGGCCAAGTTCTCTCAAACCTAACTCTTTATTAATCAATCTGAAATTACATTTTCGTGATAAAGGATTGCCATTACTGTTTTCTGAAGCCTTTTTACTCATGGGCGGCTTTGTTACCCTATTTAATTATATAAGTTATCGTTTATTGGATTCGCCCTATTATTTCAATCAGTCAATTGTCGGTATGTTGTCTATTGTTTATCTGGCAGGAACATGCGGCGCATCCAAAGTCGGCACATTAACCCATCAATATGGACTCGGAAAAGTGCTAATTGCGATGATAACTATGATGCTAATCGGTACGCTTATTACCTTATTATCATCTGCGGTGATGATTATCATTGGGATGATAGTCCTCACTTTCGGTTTCTTTGCTGCACATGCTGTTGCCAGCAGTTGGGTCGGACGTCGTGCTCGCCGGGCCAAAGCACAAGCGTCTTCCCTTTATCTGTTTTGTTATTACTTTGGTTCAAGTGTGGCTGGTACTTTGGGCGGTATATTTTGGCTCCAATTAGGTTGGCATGGTGTTGTTTTATTTATTGCTATTCTTCTCTCTTTGGCTCTACTTTTAGGGTTTAAACTCGCCAAACTTCCAGAGGCAAAATAATAGAAGACCAGAATTTTTTATCCGCCAGGTAATGTCCTTCACTTTCTGATTTGTCAAAAATTAATGTGTTTTTTTGCCGCGATATTAAAAATCGTGGCAACATTATTCAACAAAAAAACAAACATTAATACTCATATATAAGGAAGAGTTAATTATGGGAAATTCCATATTTGAAGGTTTCACTAAAGAGGAAATAAAATTGGCATATGAATTTGATATGCTAAATCAATCTATGGTGATGGCAGAAGCGAATGCCTATGCGCTGCAAAAGCAGTTATATCGCCTTAGCCAACCACAAAAACTGCTAAATAAAATAGGTCGGAATGCACTGGTGGAGATTAAAGATACGATGATACGTTCAGTGCCTGCTTCAATATGTGCAGGATTGGCAGGTGCTGCTACGGCATCAGGTGGCCCCGCTATCTCTTTTCTCGCCAGTGCGGCAGCGGGAAGTATTGGTGGAGAATTGGCAAAACCTATTACGTCAAGAACCGGTGTTCATACTCAATTGTATCCGACCTGTACCGGCAATACGATTAAAAACATTGAGCAAGAGGTACAGGGGAAATTACAGGGAAAATTGAGTGGTTACCCTAGGCTATATGAACTATACCGTACCTATATAAACAAAGAATATACGCGGGATTTTGTGCTTGATACCGCACTGGCAAATACACCTGATGTGGTTACCAGTGCTATAACAGAAGGTGTCAATAACTGGACGGCGGGTACTTTCAGTTCCATGTTGAAATATGGTCCAATACCTATTGTGGCTTTAACTGCGGCGGCGGGATTAGATCCTCGTGGTATTTATAATAAAGGCAAAGATACATTTCATGCTATGGCTAGCATAAAACCTGGCCCACACGCAGGGGGTAATCTGAAAGCGAAAAAACTGGAAAAATTACTATGTACTTATCAGGAATATTTACCCTATCTGGAGCAAAATTTATTTCGCGCACGAGATTGCTTAACGAAATTGATTGAATCGCTGAACAGCAATCTGGATAGAAAATTAAATGTTAAAGCATTCATGAAAAAATCCCCTAATCTTGCCTTATCATATAAGAACGCTCACATGGCATCTCAAGAAATTATCAATATGCTTGAGTTATTAATTATGCTGGAAAAAGAAAGGGAGAATCAGGTAGTTAGGGAAACCTGTTTATAAGATTAATCCTCTTTTAGGTACGTTAACGCAAACCAAGTGACCTAAAAGAGGGTTCTAATCAAGGTGGTGTACTTGACGGTATATAAAACACTTACCAACCCTCTTGGTATCATTTATACCCGTTATCTTTCAAGTTGCCTCTTTGTTGGCTGCACTCACTCATCCCGGTCACATCGTTATCTATGCTCCCGGGGATTCGCTCCCTTGCCGCCGCGATGTATCTTGAAATCCATTGGGTATATACAACTAAGCCATTCACTAATTAATAATGACTTGAAAATCTGTAGAAATTAAATTGGCTAAAAAATTTGAACTCACTTTATTTTTTACAAAAAAAGATAGATTTGGAAATATAGAATCTTTACCACTATAACTCAATTCACCCTCTTTTATAATATAACAACAGGGTTCAATTAAATTTATGCTGTACTCTCCAGCTCCTGTATCATCGGAATATATACCAAAATTATCAAAACCGTTCTCAACATATTCCCCATTATTGAAAAACCAATCTTGAGTTGGCTGCTCCCTGGACATTTCTGCCGTAAAATTTCGGGGAGTGAAAAACTGTGCTTTAAACGTGAATGCAAGATAAAGATTTGAAATATTTGGATAACAAAATAAGTTGCGAAATTCTGAAATATTCTGGCCATCTAACCATATAAATCCTGGAGTACAAATGCGAAAATTCAAATTCTCCGCATTCCATTTCTCTATCTTTCTATCGGGTGCTAATGGGAATTTCATCACGATACCATTTGGAGCATATTTGTTTACATAAATATTAGTCATCATTGTGCCTCATCTTTTAATGGATTTTCCTGGCTCAATAGCCCCAACCTTGTTTATTATCTCTTTTTTACAGTATAATGCCATAAGTGGATTACCGCTAATATTCCACGATCAAAATTACTTCACATTCATCACACTGCTAGCAAAAATAAGAAAATACCGAAATTTATTTAGGGTAAGTGCAAAACATTAACCTACTGAAAAATTATTATCAGCACTGATATCAACATTAAAATAATATACAGTAAGATTATTCCCATATGGAAATAAACAGGAAATCGGACAACAAGAATACGCCAGATTAATACCTTAAAAACCTTTTGGAATTTTAGCTCGATTACGCAACGATCGACTTCTCATAAAAGGCGACACAGACGTCGCCCCCTAGTTATTTTTCCTGAGATTTAACAATCACCTCCCAGAATCTTTATATGGTCAAACGGCCTCGTAACACATTACGGGTTTCAATGGACGATTGGCTAAATAGATTTCCGGTACTATTTCGAAATGCTTGGTTCACTTCAACGGCTCGAATAGAGGGATGAACATTTATCGCTTCTGGCTCCAATTGTGCAAAACGAGACAACGTATAGGCTTCGCTTCCTTCAGAAGTGCCTGCCGATGAGCTGAGTTCCCAAGTATGATGATTCACTGCATAAGCTGTACGCGCAAGATTAATTAGCCCCGCCGTTGTTGATACAGCCCCAAAACCTACAGAGATCCATCCCAAGATATTAGCGGCATTCGCATTGTTATCTGCAACAGCAGAAGCTGCTATTCCGGTAGAGAGCGCCACAGCATTAGCACTCAATGACACCGTGGATAAAGCGATATCCCAGCGTCGGCTAGAACGGCTGGCAATTTCACCAAATTCAATAGGTACTGACCCGATAACACCCGTGCTGGCTACCTGAGAACCATTCCGTGCCGATTTTATCAGCGAAGAGGTAAAGGTTATTGCACTGATGCCAAAGCTTAAAACCCCCAACCCTGCACTAATCCAATTTAATATCCCAGATGTTTTCGGATCTTTTTCTGATAATGCCGCTGACGCAATCCCTATCGTATCGGCAGCCAATCCAATGACGGTCGCAGTAACTGCAAGTGTACTGGTAGAAGCAATCGCCCCCAGAGCTCCCCCCGCGGCAATGAGACCCGCACTAATTGCCGCGCCAGCCCCCAGAGACACAATCCCAACAATGACACCAATTGCCCCTAGCACAATGCCTAATATCCCGCCAGCACTAAGATGACCGTTCAGATCAATCCGGTTTATGGGATCGCCCTGGCAATAAGTGTAGGGATTAACCCCTCCCCGACCAAAGGGGCTCCAACTGTCGGGACTATGAAATCTCATGAGCACCGGATTGAAAACACGATATCCGTTACCTAAGAAATACCAGCCTGTTACTGGATCGACCTGCGCTCCATTCAAACCCGGTAATGAAGAAATTAAACTCCTAAAGCCATAAGGTGTGTAGGATAAAGCCATCAACTCGTTTTCGTTCTGACTGGCTATAACCGTACTATTATGGTCAGTGCCATATTGATAGTAGACTGACTGACCATTCTTGGTGCTCTGATGACCAAGCCGTTGTTTATCACTATTCAGCCAAGTAATCGCTTCATCACCCAATTGAACATTCGCCACGTTACCTGAAGCATAATGTTGACGATTAACCGTACCATTCGCTAAAACTTGTGCGGTTAATTTGTTCAATGCATCATACTGGTAGTTGCACACCAGATTACCCAGCCGGTCTTTGACCTGTATCAGGCGATTATTCTGATCGTAAATGAGCGTTTGCCCTTTTTCGTCGCGTGTTAGATTACCGTTAGCATCATAGCTTAACTCTATTTGCTGTTTATCACTGGTAATACGAATAAGTTGGGTTGGATCGGCTTGACTGAAATGATAATCCACTGTTTCTTTACCATCTTGATATGTATTATCAAGCCGTTTGATATTACCCCATTGGTCATAATGGTAAATTTGCTGATTTAACACTCGACCAGTATGATCAACCGGAGATTGTTCTCCCTCGCATTGGTACTGGCTTAAGCGCTGATTACTATCATATTGATAACGTTCATTTTTTATAACCACTCCATCGACGGAGGTGATACGTTGACTGATTTGATTATTCTTTGTATAGCTTAAGGTAATGACTTGTATTGAGAAGTCACTAATTAGCGAGCGTTTTATCTCTCGATCAAAAGCATCGTATTCAATTTTTGTGACTAATTGGGATAATGACGTTGTGTCTTTTGTCGTCGTTGTTATTAGCCGTCCAACATTGTCATATTCAAATGTAGCGTATTGCGAACTCTGTTCTGTTTTAACTAATCTTCCTTGGGCATCGTAGCTATAAACATGATCATGAGCAAAACTATCTTTATGACGTTGAATTAAACCAGACATCGTATAACGGTAATCGCCCGATGAAATCGGTTTATTATCCCGCGAAAATGATTCGTGCTGTAATACACCCGATGGAAAATAACTGTAATTGCTCTGGGATACGCCTTCTGTCGCAGATAATAATGCCCCCGTTTTCGGATGGTAATGAAAGTTTTGTTGGCTTATCTCTGTGGTAAATTTGGACATCACACTGCCGAGAGAGTAAAGATAATCGATGTTTTGTTTATTATGCGCAGGCGTGACAGACTGAATAGGTTTGTCACCTTGAGATCCATATAAATATTCCGTTTTGCGACCACCCACCGTATCGCTGATTACCCGCCCAAGACCATCATAAGCTAATAAACCCAATTGTGTTCCATTCACATTCAGTGCAGAAATTAATTCTTCATGGCTAAAGCTTGCATAAGCAGATTCTAATATTGTTCTGTCTGGCAACGTTTTTTTCACTATACGATCAAATAGATCGTACTCAATTTGGGTAGCGTAACCTTCCGCATCTGTTTCAGTCACCGTACGACCAAATCCATCATAACGATAGGTACGAGTGCTATATATCGCACCATCAGGATACACAACTTTAATTGAAGCAGGCTGCTCAAAGTTATTTTGCTGAATAGTTAACATTCCCAACCCTTTGACCCCTTGAGTAATTGTCCTCGTAATAGGGTCATGGATTTCCAGCTCTATCCGACCATCACTATACTCAGTACTGTAACGATTTCCCCAACCATCATATTGATAGGTTTTCGTTGTAACCAAAGGAGTCGTCAAGCGAGTCAAAGGATTAGCAGATAAATCCCATAACCAATCATTTGAAATCTCTTTGACCAATTGCCCCAAAACATCATATTGTCTGGCAAGAACTTTTCGATATGTGCCTTGATAAATCCTCGATGTGCCCCAAATACCATCATCATCTTGTTCTTCAATCGAACAAATACGCCCCATTCCATCGTAATGGGTTTTACGTCTGATGCCTTGAGAATCAATTTCTATCATCACCGGCCAAAAATCATTTTCGTCACCACCGGGATATTGATAAACATAATTACGTTTAATTTCTTTTGTCGTGCCGGGGTCAATAATTTGTCCTATAATTCTGCCGGAAAGATCATAAGACTGGTCCGTAATGACATGGTTTACATCAACTTTACGGAGTTGCCGATGTGTATAAATGGAGGTCACATTTTTCGATTCCATATGTGCACCATCAAAACCCGTCACCGTAGAATTTGTGATCATCTCACTATCTGAATATTCATATTTAAACGTGGTAACCGTTTGCTGGTTATTCATCACCGACGTTATTTTTGCTAATGAACCATGAGATTTGTTTGCCGGTGAATTAACATAGTTAAAGGTCCTCACTATTTTACTGTCTATCGTTTCTGAAGCTTTACTGACATATTCCTTAACATAAGCGCCGGTAAAAGTGGGCAGTTTTTGATACGTGTAGTAAGTTACTCTATTTGCGACACTTTGAGCAGCATCAGGTGATCCTTTTTGCGTCACTGATTTTAAAAACCGGGAAAAACCCAATGGATCGGCAGGACAATTATTACCTTCACCATTCACCGGATAATAAACGTATTCTTTCTGTATCCCACTGGTCTCAGTAATAAGTAGAGTATTTCCCCAATCATCACTTTTAATATTAACGCTCTCTTCTCGTGAAGTATTGGTCTGTAAGTCTGTGTAACGCGTTAACACATGAGAGGGTTGTTGTAAATTTTCTGGTTGTTCGGAAAAGCTTTTTGACGGATCTTCATTGTAAGTAATTTCTGTTGTGATCCTCTTATTATCTTGTGTTTTTGCTTCTTTGGTCATTAAATGAAATTTATCAAACACCCTTTCTGTTACTGAAATAACATTTTGACCGTTTAAAACACGTTCAATGGATGAATAGGTATATTTCCCTGTAACCAGATACAAATTATCTTGACTGGAATCAAAGCTTGTCCGGCCAGAAGAATAGCCCAAGAAATTATGTACTGAACTATATTCATAGGATTTGCTGATCGCAGGCTGCCCATTACCAGGTTGAATAGTCAGTGCAGCAGCATAAGGAATAGATTCCGTGTCCGTCACTTTATGTCCATTCTCCTTATAACTCACCAGCTCAACATAACCTGTTGGTGTACGAAAAGCGCTAATAACCGGAAATATTCCTTTTAATGTCTGATAGGTCATCTTAAATCTGACAGAATCAATAGGACCAGAAGCATCATAAGGTACAGTCACAGTAATGAGATAATCATTGCGATAATCGAATGCGATTTTCGCAGAGATATTATTATCATCAGGGTATTCGACTGATGTACAATTATTTCCAGAGTAATTGAGTTTAAGATAAGTTTTACCCGTCACACGGTATTTTATTTCGGATAATGCAAACCTTGAATTATAAATTAAATCAAATGCTTCACCATCTGGAAATTCAAATGCAACCGTTTTTGCAATGTCACTCGATCCAATTCGTTTAAGTGTTTCTATAATACCATTCTTATTATAAACATAGAAAGTGTTACTATCGAGTTTATATACGCGTAAATCTTTTAATTTTTTATCTTTAAAGCTAATGTCATTATTATTAGGTGGCAATGGCTTACATTTAAATTGCTCCCCATTTGCCCGGCTAAATGTGAGTGTTTTTACATCCAATGTTGTTAATGAAAATCTCCAGCCAATACCAAACCCATTATTTAACGTTGTTAATGGCGAGAATGATAAGTTAAGTACCTGTTCAACATTACCGACATTATTTGGTCTTAACGTGATAATATTGATATTTGCGCTATATTGACCTGTTCTGGGATCAACACCAGTGTTAATATAAGATCCAAAATTAAAAGCATTGGAATATATATCATTAATTTTCATTTTAAATTTCCTGTTTGATTAATTAAGAACACAGAAAAAAATATCCATTTAACCATTCATTTATGTACAATAACATATATCGCTATATTCCTATTTCAATAATGGAATATCTTAATTGCTGGTAAACACACATGTGATTACCAGCAATAGATAAAAACGTTATTCAATAATTAGCTTATTCTTGCGATACTTAACGAACGTCCGATATTAACCGAGGATATTCTAAATTTATGCTGGCAACCGTAGTTATCAATGATTGTAACATCATGATATCCATCATAATAACCACTCGTCCATGAACATCCTGTCACATGGAGCACTTCAGCAGCAAGCTGCGTGTCTGGAATAGTTACGGTATAAGAATGGTCCATAACACATCCTCCACTCACATTATCACGTGCACTCACATATGAAGTACCTCGTTTAAATACCCTTCCTCTTGTCAGGAATCTATCATTTGATGAGTCCTTACCAAGGGCATATATTCTATTAACAGTCTCGTTATTTCCTTCAAGAATCCTCAAATGATATGGCAATGTCCAGCGATAAAGGTTAATTGTTTGATGATGGGTATCCGATTTGGTTGGCTCTTCTGTTTTATCAAACAATGTATTAATACTCTCATGCAATTGATTTGTATTAATTGCATAAGGAGCAATGGCTTTCAATAAGATCTTGCTGTCAAAAATTTCATCACCAACCGACATATTCGTTGTTAGTGTGCGTTTCCCATCCGTATCTTCGAAGGTTATTTTTGCCATTAGATACTCTGTACTTGTTCTACTACTACTAACATAACGATAGATATATTCAGGAACACTCTTCACACTGTTCTGATAGCTTTCATTTGTACAGCAATCTCCCGCATGATCTACTGCCGGCTCATCAATAGAAGCATCAATACGATAAACACCATTTAATAACCCAAGATCATATCTATTTCTTGTCTCTGTCGTTGTCCAACTTGAAGGCATTTTTAATTGATCATATATAAGGCTATCACTTAATGCTGCTACCTGAATCGATCTTTTTTCAGCATCACTCAATGCTAATTTTACCCAATCACCATTCCTATATTCTTGTTTAAGTACAGAGATTTTCACCATACATTGATGACGCCCATTAGCATAAAAACTATCATCAGTTTTTTCAATGGTAAATGTTGTTATTTTCTTTTCCATAACATTCTCCATAATATTGTGAATTAAGCTGTAATAGAAATAATATCAAGTTCAAAGCCATAATATGGCCCTTGCAATTCAGGAATAATTCTGACACGATAACGTTTTGATAAATCGTCTTCAAATTCCTTCAAGGCGTTCATGATAAATTCGCTGTATTTCCCTTGTGCAAAAAAGATAAATTGCGTGGTTGAAGGATTGATAGAAACATATTTACCAAGCGCATGGCGTAACGTCTTAATAAATAGTGAACCATCTTCATTTAATTCGAATAATTTTCTGTCTGTCGTCGTCCTATCCATAAAATTGCCTTCACCTAAAAGATAAATATTTATCTCACGATGGTCACGGCGCAGTAAAAACTGTTTATTGATATCCAAATCGAATATTCTTGGTTTAACAGTTTTATCAAGTAAATGATCTGGAATAACAAATTCAATCAAGAAACGACGCCCATTCACGATAATAGGTAAATGTTCTCGATCAATTGAGAAACAGCACAAATTTCCAACCCACGAAGAACCTTCTGTTTCTGAATATGCTGAATATAAAGCAGCAACCTTACCTTGCTCTAGAATGTTCATTATAACCTCTTCATATTAGTGGTGAAAAAACAGTATTAAATCAAAATTCAGCTTACAGTTTTGATTTTACATAACCAGTGAGATCATCTAATGTTGAAATAGAATGATCTGAAAAAAGTTCAGCTTTAAGCATAATGCCATACGTTTCCAATACAAACACTTGAATTTCCACATAGTCAAGGCTGTCAAATTTAAGTGAAGCAAAATAAGATTCTGGTGTTATCTCTTCCTCTTCTATATCCTTCATCATTAATATTCTATTTTTTATTGCAGTAAAGATATCACTTTGTGTTGGCATTTCGCTTTCCTTTTATTTCATCTTAGAGATAATTGAAATCTTTGATACAAAAATAGGGTTTTTATCATATAAACATCGATAATAAAAAATACGGATATAATCTTTAGGGCCATTCTTAATCAATAAAGGAGGATTTAATTCAACACAAACATCCGGAGAAGATAGTAATATCGTACTATTAACAATGTCCTCCCTGATCTTAATCGCTTGTCCGGTATGCAAAGTAAAAGATCGATTCAGATAATCCTGTAAATGGTTAAAATGGTAGTGTTCAAAATCAAGAAAACTTGTCGAATTAATAACAAGATGAAAAGCAAGCGCATCCAGAAACCATCCAATAGATGTGACACTGGGGAAATAATGTCTAAAGACAGCATATTTTTCACAAACTCCTTTCCTTGTTATCGTCAATTTTGGGCAGTTATCTTGAACAATCCAATTTTCAATTGACTCCGTTGTATTTTCTACACTGGTATTGCCGGATAACGCACTTTTTCCGCACGGATTTTCCAATTTAAACGTTTTGCTTTTAGTATCAATTCTCAACTGATGTGGTAATCCAGTATAAACATATTGACGGAATGACGTATCAATATTCAGTATTCCAGATGTAAAAGCGGAAGTTAATTGAGATAACTGTTGCCTGACATAAAGCAGACTCAACATTCCCTGCACCGGGTACTGCTGCATATTGTGCAAAAATTCACTTTTCTCCGAATAATGGATAGGATTAAAATCCCCAGAGAAATTCGACCAATGTTCAATATCTTCCATTTCAAAAATCAACATATCAGTTACCTTACCTTAGAGATAACCAACGCAGCATTATGTCCCCCAAAACCTGCACTGATATTAAGCACCACTTCTGGTTGAACGGTGTAGCAATGTTGATTAGGTAAATAATTAAGGTCGCAATCTGGATCAGCCCGATGTAAATTCAATGTTGCTGGCAAGCAATTTTCAGTTAATGCCTTTACACAGACAATAGTTTCGAAACTACCGGCGGCAGCAATCAGATGACCGGTATAAGATTTTGTGCTTGATATAGGTACCTGATAAGCATATTGGCCTAGTGCTGCTTTAATTGCCTGAGTTTCATAAAGATCATTTAACGGTGTCGAAGTACCATGAGCATTAATATAGTCAATATCTTCCAGCGAAATCTGCGCCTGCTCGATGGCTTTGGTTATCGATAATATTTTAGGTTCAATATCTTCTGTCGGCCGGGTTAAATTAGCGGCGTCTGAATATTGAGCGTAACCTTTGATTTCGGCCAGAATCGTTGCCCCACGCGCGACGGCCGAATCATAATCTTCCAGACAAACCACCGCCGCTCCTTCGGCCAATACAAATCCAGAGCGATCAAGACTAAATGGGCAGCATGCGAGATTGGGGTCCGTTTGCTCTTTCGACAATGCATTCAGTACATCAATACTCCAAATATTACATTCTCGAATAAGTGATTCAGCAGCCCCGGCAATCATACATTTTGCCCGCCCTGAGCGAATAATTTCAAAGGCATCACCTATCGCCATTGTACCCGTTGCGCAAGCAGCCATAATGGTATTCTGATAACCACGTAGTCCATACATGATCGAACACGCCGCCGTCATGGAACTTGGCATGGTGATAAGATTACTCATGGGATGAGCTAATTTAACTTTCTTATACTGGCAGGCATGATCTCCGGCATTATCGACAGCTCCCCAGCCACTGCCAAGTATGATCCCACATTCGTATTTATCGTAATATTCAACAGGTGATACGTTCACGCCAAATGCTTGGGTAAAAGCTTGATAAGTCGCTTTCAACGCCATTTTTCCGCAGTCAGAAAGCATATGAGTCAACTTTTTTGGTAATAACTGATAACGTGATGGATTGGGTGCAAGGAAAGAAAAGAAACGTGAATTAATGAATGAGTTAGGAAATTCAATTCTGCGAAATTGATGTTGTTTCTCGATAATACTTTGCCAACATGATTCAATATCTTCACCAATTGGTGTTACGGCGCCCATACCTGTAATAACAACTCTTTGAGTTCTCTGCATATTGGTTACCATTTATACATAGATTGATAATGTCAATTTTTCTAGCTATAAAATAGGCTAATGAAGACATATCACCATAATCATAAATAAGTATTTTCAATACTCCTGGCTAATATAATCGTTATTTGTGAATTACGTAAAACTAACTGATAGATTATTTTACCCATGTAATAAAACCGATGATAAATATCCATAAACAAATATATTATTATTTTAATATCATTATATTCAGCCTACAAAATAATTGATTACACCATATTAGACTGTATTATCATGGTAAATCCTAAAAATTTATTTACCATTAACTCATTATTCTGTTTAATAAAGCACATCATTGTATAAAAACAAAATATAAATAATGACTTTAATTATTGCGCAGTTGTTTATTTCATAACATATGAATTCAATGATTATATTAATAATCTAACAATGTAATTAAAGAAAAGAGAAATAGTAAATATTTCACATCATTCCTGTGAATAAGTACTGAGGTACATTGCCCAATCTTTCTCTACATCAAATCTGCATCAAAACATATACCCTGTCCCCTTGTTTGTAATATACTGCCCATAACTGGATAAATACACAGCACTGTGCATCTTCATTGTCCAGTTAATGTAATAACACCGGAGACAACATATACCCTATAGATTTCAAGATGGATCGCGACGGCAAGGGAGAGAATCCCCGGGAGCATAGATAACTATGTGACTGGGGTGAGCGAGTGCAGCCAACAAAGAGGCAACTTGAAAGATAACGGGTATATGGCTGAAACAGGCAAGGATACAGGAGTGTTCAGTGGTAACAAAATCTGAGGCAAGCCCTGACTCAGTGATAAAGCAGCAGTTCGATACCCTCACCGTCGATAAAAAGGGTACTCCCAAAGAGTCGCTTACACGTTGTGGCGAACCTCCACAATCAGCAAAGACTCACTTAGCTTATCGATAAGCTTGCTGAATACCTGACGAGATTGAAGATCTAAATTAGCATCCCACTCATCTAACATCAGGATCTCTATCTTATCCACTGCTTTAACAGAGATTTCCTTAAGAAATTCCCGCAGTTCCTGCCCAGTCGACAGATTCCTTTCATTAGTTTTTTCAAAAACAAGTTCATGATGTGCCGGAAGGTAATAAGCCGATTCACCCAATTGCTCCTTGAGCCAGCAAAGAAAAGTAGACTTACCCACTCCATTCGGCCCCCTAATTGTGATTCGGCCAGACGACGGGACTGGCTTAATAATAAGTTCTTTTAAACTTGCCAAGTCTGGCAAAGTGCCATGAGTTTCGTATTTCAAACGATTCCATTGGATTCGTTCCTCCAAATTCTGCGATGTCTTTGGAGTTTCTGCAGCCTGTCCTAGCCCCTTGAGCCTCGCACTCAATGCCGACCAACTCGTAGAATAGAAAATCACGACATACGCGTGCTGAAGAATAAGAACCTGGCGAGGTAAGGTTGCAACTAGAACCGTGAGAACAGAAGGATTGTCCATATTTTCCAAGAAGAGAACACTTGTCCAGACAAGTACCGGTGCCATCATTAGTAGCATTCCCAACGCTGAAGCAAGATTATTCCAGTATTGGCTACGGACGGCTGTTCCTAAAGCCAAACTCTGTCGGACTTTCAGTTCACTTTGATAAAGAGACTGGTTGTATTTATTGCCCAATAGGAAATTGTCCCACGCCAAAGATAAAACACGTTGAAGGGCTGTTCTGGCAGATTGTGCTTCTGCGCCCTTTACATGAATTCTTTTTCTAAAGAAAAAAATGACGCTCGAAACAAAGGCAAGACCAACAAGGTAGGACCATGCAATCGACGTATCAAGGACAAGAGAAAGAGCAAGTACATTCAATGAAACATTTAGAACAACAGAGGCCCAATCAAAGATAAATTTGGAACTTTCATTAAAAACCAGAAACCCTTCTGAGGACACATAGGGCAAATGATAGTCTTTAAACTCTTTACTCGTTCGAATAGAAGCCCGATTCCAGAAATTAAGACGAAACCTTTCTACATATTTTTCAAGTGCAAGAAACTTAGACTTCTCAAGAAAAACCGCAGCTAAGCTAGAAGGAATATAGACGAGTGTAAGAGAAAGTATAAAAAGGACAAGATACAGAGTAAAATTCTCATTAGCACTTACCTGTTTTGCCAGCCCCGCTATCCAATAAGTAGAGGAAGCCACAATCAACTGTTGGACAATAAGAAAAAGCAAAGCAAAAGCAAATGCTTTATTAATTAAAAATTCAATAGCCGACTTTTTTACTTCCATCTTAATCTTATTTTTCTTTCAGTAGATACAAACTTCAATTGTCCACTGGAAATTCCTCTGGGAATTCCTGCATAACTGTGAAGCCAATGCGTCTTAGGTTCGAATACGTAATTACTTAACTTAACTCCGTCTGCAAGCTCAGCCTCAAAATAAAAATGGATAGCATTTGCACGTTGAGACGCCTTGCATTCGACGGAATACTCTATATCTGAGCTCTTATCCAGTCCAAGATTAAATCGGCGAATAAGTTTTGGTTCAGAGCAGACTTCCACTCCATCTGATTTGATAATTTTTTTCTAATTAAATTGCAGAATAAACATTCAAACCCGGACACTAGTTCTGCCGGGACAGGACCAAATCGAGAGGCGTAACTACTCAATAAAAGATCAAAATCAGCGTTCAGTTCAGGCAAGTGTATAAATTGATATTTAAGACTCACTTTAGAAGGAATCAGCACTTTGATACTTGAGTGTCTAGTACAAAAATCGTGGCAGAGCTCAACAATACCCTCGTCGATTCCAAAATAACCCAAGGTTTCTGTCACAAGAACATCCGGCGGATTCTTCAACTGGACATCAAAAGATTTTTTGCTAATGTACTGGATATTTTTTCTTAAGCCCCTATTGAGTATTTGAGCAACAATACTACTAGCTTCCAACATGTCTATATAAGTAACTAATCCATTAGTTTTCTGAGCTAACATCTGAGTTAGAACTCCAGTTCCTCCCCCCAAATCAACTACATGAGAATCCTCTTGAACAATCCTATCGATTGCAGTTTTGAAGCAGTTCAAACGATGTTCATCAGCAAGCATTCTCGAATGGTACAAAAGCGGAAATGCTTCCATAGAGCCTTTTATTTCAACCATTATGCAAGCTTCTTCTCTCGTCCTACCATCAGATCAAGATACCCCTGACACTTCTGCATAATTGACTGGCCTCTTTCCGTGATTAAATCCTTATAATTAGGAAGATCGGCCAAAGAATTTAATGCTTCCAGCGCCTGTATAAGCATCTTATCCGATGGCGGATGAACGTGGCATTTTTCTGGTTCTCCGAGATAGTTTCGTCTCACCAAAAGAACTTCTACAGCTACGACGATACTATGAAAGACTTTATCGATAGGGCGCTTAATGTTGAGTATTGCTGATTTTGCAAAATTGGCTTCATTCTGGAGAAGCTTGTAGTCATGGAAGTGCAAATATCGGAGTTCGTCTATAAAAACTAAATTATGAGTAAGTTCATGGACCAATAATTCCGTGAGATCTTGTACGTGCCAGTGTTTACGGCTGTTGATCCAAATCACACCCACAGCATTCGAGGTGGAACCGCCCCCTGAATTCTTTGAGTCTCTCAGAAATAAACTATCTATCGCCATCTGAAATACAGCGTATATCTGTGGCATCCTTAGCTTCAATTCTTCTAATGCAGCTAACAAAAACTCCAGTCGTTGCTTACGAACATCGTCTTTTAGACTATCGCCAATCAGAGACGATTGATCTCTATCATTTAACAAAGCGTCTGTTCGATAAAGCTCTACCAGCTTGTCTTCCATTTCAGGATCCTCGACTATCTGAGTTCCTACACTCTCTAACCGCGGAACGTTGGGTTGATAGCCCTTTAAAAAACTATGAAATCCAAGCTCCAATTCTTCAGACGTTTTGGGAGCCGTTTTTGATTTTAATGCACTAAGAACAGCTAGATTTCTGTAAACCTCGTTAATACCAATGAGGTGTATCACACTATACCCCCTTTGAAAAAAAGAGGGGATACTGTCGAATCAAATCCCCCCTATTTATAATTAGACCAAATCATCATAAGCGATCATTCGAACATGAACGAAACAGCCTTCCTCATTCCGCATAACTTCAACATTGTCTTGTGCTTGTATGAAATCAAGTTCGTTTAG
Source organism: Photorhabdus sp. RM96S (assembly GCF_042879335.1). Taxonomy (NCBI): domain Bacteria; kingdom Pseudomonadati; phylum Pseudomonadota; class Gammaproteobacteria; order Enterobacterales; family Morganellaceae; genus Photorhabdus; species Photorhabdus sp. RM96S. The sequence continues at coordinate 79,142 of NZ_JBHFKT010000025.1, forward strand.
ATCTTCTAAAATCTGTTCAAGAGTAGCCATATTCTTTCCCCCTTTTTAACCGTAGTTAAAAATAAAGGTAGAAGTTGATCCAGGGCGCGAGCATACTTTTTTACCCCCCCCTTGAATGAACCGTAATTATATGATCTCATTCTCCTTATTTTTCTTTTTAATACTCGCCCATGAATCCGAACCAGACCCT
>NZ_JBHFKT010000026.1:0-76075 GCF_042879335.1 Photorhabdus sp. RM96S
AGGTTGAAAACATAAAGATTACCTCAAGTCGTGTTTGTTATTGAGATCAATCTATGAGGAAAAAGTTCAATAACGAGGGGGCAGGTTAAAATATTTGTGTAGGAAAGACAGGCCATATGAGGGGAGTATATGTTATCGAAGATTGTGCTCAAGCCATTGGAACTACTATCAATGACCAGCAAGTCGGTACATTAGGCGATGCTGCGGCTTTTTCGCTACATCCACTGAAAACACTCGGAGGTTTTGGTGATGGTGGGATTCTCATCACTACTAACTCGAAAATAGCTGAGTATGCAAAATTTGCTCGCAATCATGGATTGCAGACACGTAATGAATCTATTTTATTTGGTATAAATTCACGCCTTGATACTTTACAAGCAGCTGCATTAAATATCAAAACTCAGTATTTAAACCAGTGGTTACAACGTCGCAAGGAAATTTCAGCTTTTTATGACAAAGAATTGTTCAATACAAGAACTGGAACAGATTTAGGGGCAGGAAAACCGGGAAACGCTTATTATCATTATGTGGTAAAATCAAAAAACCGAGACAAATTGCAGCAGCACCTAGCTAAACATGGTATTGAAGCCGCTATCCATTATCCAATACCGATTCATCGACAACAAGCATGGCTGCGTAGCCAGCCTCAAATAGCTCTTCCCACTACTGAACGTTTAGCGCAAGAAATTCTCACTATTCCCTGTCATCACCATCTTTCTGACAACGATATTGAGAAGATAGTAATGTTGATAAAGCAATTCGATTTAATTAAGGTTTAATAGAGTCGCACGAATTTACATAAAATTATAATAAACAGAAAACTCCATGAGGTGTGTATCTTTTATCCGCTTATTATTACTGTGTGCCTTTTTCGTGTATTTAAATAGTGTTTGATGGAGTTTAATATCTTTAAAAATGAAAGGTTATGTATACTTAAATATTTATTTAATCTTGATATGAATCATTTTAAATAACATATATGGATACCAACTTTAATTTTTGTCGGTGTCCATATATTATTTAGGAATAAATAAGGAAAAATTAAAAATGTACGACGTTATTATTATTGGAGCGGGATTGGTTGGTCTTGGTGTTGCAAATGCTTTGCAAGAACATAATCCACGATTACATTTATTAATATTAGATAAAGAAAATAGAGTAGCCGCCCATCAAAGTGGACATAATAGCAATGTTGTCCACTCCGGTATTTATTACTCTCCCGGAAGTTTAAAAGCACGTTTAGCAAAAAAAGGAAACCAAACTATATATCACTTTTGTCAGGAGTACGGGTTATATTATGACCGCTGCGGTAAAGTAATAGTGGCAACACATCAAAAAGAGCTTCCTTTTCTGGATAATATCTATCAGAGGGGATTACAAAACGGGATTGAAATTAATCGATTATCACGATCTGATTTAAAAAAGCGCGAGCCTTATGTCAATGGGTTGGAAGCTATTCTGGTTCCGGATGCAGGAATTGTGAATTACCCAGAAATTGCCGGAAAATTAGCTGAGATTATTCAAAATAGGGATGGGAATATTTATTATCAACAGCAGGTGTGTTCAATTCATGAATATACCGACTACGTTGAAATACAAACCTTACATGCGAGTTATAAGGCCAAACAGATTGTGAACTGTGCTGGATTGCATAGCGATAGAATTGCTAAGTTAGCGGGGTATGAAACAAGAATGAAAATTGTGCCATTTCGTGGTGAGTATTACGTTCTGGATAGTAGTAAAAATTATTTGGTCAACCATCTGATATATCCTGTTCCTAATCCTGATTTTCCATTCCTTGGTGTGCATTTCACACGAATGTTCAATGGCAAACGGGATGTTGGTCCGAACGCGGTATTAGCTTTTAAACGAGAGGGATATTGCAAAACTGATTTTTGTCTGCAAGATATGATGGAGATACTCACTTATAAAGGTTTTTGGAAGATTGCTACACGTTATTTCAGTGAAGGTATAGCAGAAATTCGACGTTCGTTTTCGCTCCAATTTTTTACCGAAAATGCCCGTCAGCTTATTCCTGATTTGCAATCAGAGGACATCTCTTTGGGGGCAGCTGGAGTTCGTGCCCAAGCATTGACAATTGATGGAAAATTGGTAGATGATTTTCATTTTGTAGTTGGTCATCGTTCATTACATGTTTGCAATGCACCTTCACCAGCTGCAACGGCATCAATAGAAATTGGACGAGAGATTGTAAGAAGATATTTTCCAACTTTTTGAATATAGTAGAACGGTAAAAGTAATCATCAATCACTCCCAGCCGTCTGTTTTTTTACCTTATACTTTGATTATCACTTTAACAGGGCGATAATCAAAACATAAAGTTGGTAGATTTTGAAAAGTATCACCCGACATTCCTGAATTGGGTGCGGAATGTCGGATTAAAAAAAACATTTGCTCTGAGCCTATTATTTACTCACAGAATAATCTTACTATGCGAAACTGCATATTATAATTAACGGGCCAATCGGCCCGTTTAAAGATTTACGCATTGCTATTGGTTGGCGCTTCTGGTTTTGGATTACCGGAAGGTTTACGGCGTTTACCGATATTTTTGCTATCTCGATGACGTATTTTAGCTTTTTTCTTCGATTCTTCCGCTTTCTTTTTCTCTTTGCGTTTAGCCAATACTTTTTTCGATGGCTTATTGTGGGCTTTGTCACTTGGTGCTTTGGTTGTTGGGCGAAGTTCATCAACAATCCGCGACGTGAGTGGTTCATTCAGATAGCGACTGATTTTGCCTAATAAAGGATGATCATGCGCTTCCACTAAGGTAATTGCAGTACCTTTACCTGCACGAGCTGTCCGGCCAATACGGTGTAGATAAATATCGGCGGTGCGCGGTAAATCAAAATTGAAAACATGGCTGATATCATCAATATCCAATCCACGGGTAGCAATATCTGTTGCAACCAGAACAGTGATACTGCCATCATTCAGGTGCTTAACTGCTTCCGTCCTTTTAGCCTGTACCATTTCCCCTTCAAGGTATCGGGCTTTAATGCCAGCTTGATGCAATTCATCCACAAGTTCATGAACACGTTCACGTTATTTAGTTAAAACTCCCAAGAATCTCATTGCTTAACCGATACTTTGCCAGCCAATAGAGCTATGTTGGATATTATGGAACTCACAATGACTGGTGCAAAGTTTGGTTATTTCTCCGCAACCCGACTTTTCCTGAAAGGACATCTGTAACCATGACAAATCATAGTTTTCCAATTATCGCGAGTCAGCTATTTTAAAAATACGTATTAATGTTAAAATTTTTGTACCATTTCTACAGATGCGAAATCATATTCTTAATAAACTATTACAAAGATATCTTCGCTGACAAGCCGATTGACTTTATTAATCTGTATTCGCAAACGCGTCGCACTGTCTATTCAGAAGGAGAACTTATGAAATCAAGAGCTGCTGTTGCATTCGGACCGGGCCGCCCCCTTGAAATCGTTGAAATCGATGTAGCCCCGCCCCAAGCCGGTGAAGTGCTGGTCAAAATCAGCCATACCGGTGTGTGTCATACGGATGCCTTCACCCTATCAGGGGATGATCCGGAGGGCATTTTTCCTGTCATACTCGGGCATGAAGGCGCCGGCATAGTCGTTGAGGTTGGTGAAGGCGTCACCAGCGTCAAACCCGGTGACCACGTTATCCCTCTTTATACCGCAGAATGCAGAGAGTGCCTGTTCTGCAAATCAGGAAAAACCAACCTGTGTGTGTCCGTGCGGGCAACTCAAGGGAAAGGCGTCATGCCGGACAGCACAACCCGTTTTTCCTATAAAGGGCAGCCTATTTATCATTATATGGGATGCTCCACATTCAGCGAATACACAGTCGTAGCCGAAGTATCACTGGCAAAAATCAACCCGGAAGCAAACCATGAAGAAGTGTGCCTGCTGGGCTGCGGTGTCACTACCGGCATCGGCGCAGTGCATAATACCGCTAAAGTACAGTCTGGTGATTCCGTTGCCGTCTTTGGGCTCGGCGGCATTGGCCTTGCCGTGATCCAAGGCGCTCGTCAGGCAAAAGCTGGCAAGATTATTGCCATCGATACAAATCCAGCAAAATTTGCGCTGGCAAAACAGTTCGGTGCAACCGACTGCCTGAACCCAAATGATTACGACAAACCTATTCAGCAAGTCATTATCGAGATGACGGAATGGGGAGTGGATCATACCTTCGAATGTATTGGTAATGTCAATGTGATGCGTGCCGCGCTCGAAAGCGCACATCGTGGTTGGGGGCAATCAGTGATTATTGGTGTAGCCGGTGCGGGACAGGAAATATCAACCCGTCCATTCCAACTGGTTACTGGTCGTTCGTGGCGAGGCACTGCCTTTGGCGGTGTCAAAGGCCGCAGTCAGTTGCCTAAAATGGTGGAAGAGGCAATGAAAGGTGAAATTGAGTTAAAACCTTTTGTTACTCACACCTTGCCGCTCGAACGCATTAATGAAGCATTCGATCTGATGCATGAGGGAAAATCGATTCGCACAGTCATCCATTACTAAGTCGTTCTGAAGGAGTTAAAAACCATGCTGTAATAGGCGGTTTTTAACAAAACAGGAAACGATAGCCTCAAGTTCACCGTTACATGAGTGAACCTGTATGTTTTACAGATTTACAGAGGGAAAAAGAATGGAGAGGATTGAACGCCACGCTTGTTTTGGGGGATGGCAGGATGTTTATCAGCATGAATCGGCCGTGCTTGGCTGTGCCATGAATTTTGCTGTTTACCTTCCTCCTCAGGCTGAACACCAGAAATTACCGGTGCTGTATTGGCTCTCAGGCTTAACATGTAATGAGCAAAATTTCATTACAAAAGCAGGAGCTCAACGCTACGCTGCCGAACAGGGTATTATCCTCGTCGCCCCAGATACCAGCCCTCGTGGTGAGAAAGTTGCAGATGATGGCGCCTATGATTTGGGTCAGGGAGCCGGTTTTTACCTCAACGCAACACAGGAACCCTGGGCACGGCACTATCGCATGTATGATTATGTGGTGTCAGAGCTACCAGTACTGATCGAAGCACACTTCCCGGTAACAGCCGCTCGGGCCATCAGTGGTCATTCGATGGGAGGCCACGGTGCACTGATGATCGCGCTACGCAATCCAGATCGTTACCACAGCGTGTCGGCCTTTTCACCGATTATTGCTCCTTCTCAAGTTCCTTGGGGAGAAAAAGCTTTTCGCGCTTATCTGGGTGAAGATCGTGACATATGGAAAGCCTATGATACAGTCGAGCTGCTGGCTAATAACGCCGAGCCATTGCATATGTTAATTGACATCGGTACCGATGATCCGTTTCTTGAAGAGCAATTACGTCCTGAGCTGTTGAAGGATGTATGCGAAAGCACTGAGCATCCTTACACATTGAACCTACGCACTGGTTATGATCATAGTTACTATTTTGTCGCCAGTTTTATCGGCGAGCATATCGCATATCATGCCAAGGTATTGAAGGGAATTTGTTGTGATAATCAATAAATTACATACGAATCCATTAATATTTTTACAATAAAGTATGACCAAACCAATATATTGGCGGTTATTTGATCAGATCAATACAAATTCAGACAAAAAGCCCTACGTTAACAAGGTATTAAAGAAATTTTTTACCCTATTTATCTTGGGCAAATTGCAGAGTGGACCGCTGGTTTGAATTAATCTTTCCAGCGGCTCCCCCTACAACAAAGTCACTTGAACAGCCTAAAAGGACAGAAGATATTAGGAAACAGACTTTTCACCGGTGACAAAATGGAAAATAAGATTTGTTATTAATAAACTAAATAATCGCTCACATCAGACATTGAGATACAAAACACCTAATGAATTATTTTTAAATCAAAAAATTATCTTATAGTATTAGATAAGGTCATTTTTATTTATTATACTAATATACAGACTTTAATTAAATATTGATCCAAGAGATAAATTATTATCATAAACCAATTAAATAATCGACTGAGAAAAAATCAGGATGGAAAAACATCCAATGATTTATTAAGGAAACACGAAATGATTTACTCACAGTGTAATTATGTCGCAATTAACATGATAAACCACCAAACGTTATAAATTTAAATTATTACCAATTAAAACAATAAAGATGTTGTTATATAAAAAACATCTCATTGTATTGTAAAGAAAAATATCAACCACATTAAACATCTAACGAAAGGAAATCATTTATGCTTGGTACTTATCAAGATAATCTTTATTTTTTCATAGAATAAATATAATAATTATTTGTTATAGTGGTTTTAATGTGTTATTTATTCCACTCGTTAAGATTTATTTTTTATTTAACACATCTTAGACGACTTATGTATTTGAATAGCTAAATGTTATTAGTTTTTTCTCAAAAGGAGACTGTGATGACATTGCAAGAAATCGGCAAAATGAGCCTTAAAAATTCAGGTGGATTCATTGCCAGAATCCAATTCAGTTATATGGATGGCGATGGTGAAAAGCATTTAAGTAAGCAAGGTAATAATATTACTCTTGGATTAACCGATACTGTTGACCCAGGCGATCTTGGGGTTCCTGATGGATCAACAGTTTTTATGCATGTATTTGTAGTATGGGGAAATGATAATGAAGCCCGTAAAGCTTTTTTATACAAAAAAGGAAGCCAAGTGCTTGCCAGCTACGATATCAGTGGTACGACATTAAGCAGTGATCTTGGCTTGATTGATGTTTCGTAATACATATATACCTTATAGATTTCAAGATGCATCGCGACGGCAAGGGAGCGAATCCCCGGGAGCATAGCAAACTATGTGACCGGGGTGAGTGAGTGCAGCCAACAAAGAGGCAACTTGAAAGATGATGGGTATAAGCCTTACATTTTTAAACTGTTCCCCTATTTACGGATTGGTGTCCAACATTTGGGGAACAGTTCATGCTTGCACTCTCTCACGTTCCGAGCCTGAGAACACGTTTATCAGGCATTGCTCCTAATATTTCAGTCACCCTTCTACATGTACACCATCACACCAAAAGTGTGTTAGTTAGTGGCAGGGTTCTTTTTTGTGATTTCGGTTATAAAAATCCATTTGAAAAAAAATAGTTCTGTTCATATTCAGCACAGTACTGTTATTTTAGTATTATTGCATCTTCTTGTAGAGCTCCTGTATTAAATCATTACCTATTATTCAGTTGGAAATATAGAGGTGAAGGCTTGAGCGATTTTGTATTCTCGAAAAACCATCTAAATCCCTTTCAATCCCAGTTAGAGGAACTTGATTCAAAATTAGTTCCTATTAAAGGAGAGGTTCCTTCAAAGTTAAAAGGTTCTTTCTTTAGAATTGGTCCCGGTCGCCTGCACAGGGGAGACGAATATTATAATCATCCATTTGATGGGGATGGGATGATATTTAAAGTAACGTTCAGTGATAATGGGGTATTCTATAGAAACAGACATGTGTTAACAAAAGAATACTTAAGAGAAGAAGAAGCTCAAAGGTTACTGTATCGCTCAGTTGGAACCGTCCCCAAAAAACTAAAATTCAGGATGAGATTTTTTATTATTAAAAATCCGGCAAATACAAATATTGTGTATCATTCTCATAAACTTCTGGCGTTGTGGGAAGGAGGAATGCCACATTTAATTAATCCGGTAACTCTTGAGACAATTTCAAAATATGATTTTTCTGGAAAGCTAAGAGCACGATTCTCTTTCCTTCCCAAACTTAACCTTCGTGAAGTACCATTTACAGCACATCCTAAAAAAATACCAGATGATGATAATTTATATGGATTTGGTGTGACATATGGTATTGGTTCTAAGTTGACGCTATACAAAATAGACAATACCGGTGACATGACTGTTATATGCAACATTCCGCTTAAGAAAAGGTACTTAATTCACGACTTCATAGTGACAAAAAATTACTTTTTATTTTTTTTAGGTGGGCCGCATATAAATCTTAAGTTGAGGAACGTAATTGGCAATGAAAGCATACTTGCATCTATGAATTCATGTGAAAATGAAGATGGCAGGGTTCTTTTAGTTTCAAGAGAATGCCATGATGCGAAATTCTATGATGCAGCTCCTGGATTTATTTTTCATTTCACAAATGGCTATGAAGATGCCGATGGAAATGTGATTTTTGATGCCCCATTTTGGCGGTCATTCCCAGTATTTACACAGAATATATTTAAAAATAATAGTTCAGAACTTTGTCGTTTTACTTTATGCACTGCATCCGGGAATGTCGATAAAGAAATTTTATTCAGGGGGAATACTGATTTCCCAGCCATAAACCCTACAGTCTGTGGTAGAAAGTACAGATATGCCTGGTTCGTTTGCTGGGGGGATTCTGAAAGTGAAGAGAGATCAATAACTAAATTTGATTTTTTTGACAAGAGTGTAATAAGCCACAGTTTTGATAATGATTTGCCTGAAGAACCTGTTTTTGTAGCCAAAAAGGGTTCTGTTAAAGAAGATGATGGTTGGCTTATTTTTAAGGTTTATGTCGAAAAATTGCACTGTACAGATGTCGTGGTTTTAAATGCTGATGATCTCTCAATGGTGTGCAGATTGCGTTTGCCGCACCATATTCCAATGGGAATGCATCACTGCTGGATAAATGAAGTTATGCTGGAAGCCTAAAGCCTAAAGCCTGTAGTAGTAATATAAACTTATCATTGTTTTTCAAATAGCTTAGTGAAATTATTTACGTGATTCGGGAAATATTTATGAACGTTAGTACTGCACAAGTTATGAATTATGAAGAAACATTACTGGAGTTACAGAGTGCACTACAACAGCACCTAGAATTGGTACTTCCCTCAGGAGCCCCGGATGACAAAGTCTGCGCAGCCATGCGAGAAAGTACACTAGTGTCTGGAAAACGTATCCGCCCCCTCTTATTGTTGCTCATAGTCCTGGATCTTGGAGAAAACCCCTGGAAGACCGACTTTCTACAGCTGGCATCTGCAATTGAAATAGTACATGCAGCCTCATTAATTTTAGACGATCTTCCCTGTATGGATAATGCTGAGCATCGGCGCGGACGCCCAGCTATTCATCGGCAGTATGGTGAAAGTGTAGCGATCCTGGCGGCTGTAGCCTTGCTAAGCCGGGCTTTTGGTCTCATTGTAGAAACAAATCTTTCTGAATACGATAAATCTGCTTCTGTCGCCATACTTTCTCATGCAGTTGATTTAAACGGTCTTGTCCAGGGACAGTTTCGCGATCTGAACAATACATTATGTACTGGTAATTATCACACCATTGCGGCCACCAACGATTTAAAAACCGGTTTGCTTTTCGACGCAACATTTCAGTTAGCGGCCATTGCTGTGAATGCACCTGATATAACTCGTCAGGCATTACGCCATGTATCACAACATTTGGGGCAGGCATTTCAATTACTGGATGACTTGAGCGATGATCTAAATAATACAGGGAAAGATATGTCTCAGGATAAGGAAAAGTTAACAATGGTTACACTGCTCGGAGAATCTAAAGTGCATGAACATTTACGCAGGCACATCAGATACATTGATAAATATTTGGCGGTAGCGTGTCGCAGAAATTTAGCCTCACGATATTTTATACGATATTGGTTTGATAAAAATATTGCGATGTTTAATTAATTTCAACCTTGGCCCAAAAAAATGAAAAAGATCGATCACACTCAACGTAAAAATGAGCATCTGGATATTATATTCCATTCTCCTCAAACTGAGACCCAGGTAAAAACAGGGTTTGCTGAGTGGCGATTTCAGCATTGTGCTCTGCCAGAATTGGATCTGGACAGAATAGATCTTAAGTGTTCCCTCTTTGGAAAAATTTTGCAGGCACCATTGCTCATAAGCTCGATGACTGGAGGGGTTCATCGTGCTCATGCGATTAATCACCATCTTGCAGAGGCAGCTCAAATATTAGGAATTTCAATGGGGGTCGGGTCGCAACGTGTTGCTCTTGAAAATGAAGCAAACGATGGGCTTAGTCGCTCACTACGTCAAATAGCTCCTGATATTGCTGCTCTGCGTACAGCTGTTCTGCTCCCAACGTGAGTTTTTCCGCTATGATTGCATGTCTTTAATCTCTTTCAACAAACACGAATTTCCGTGATGTATATGACTCTTGATGAGGTGAGTAACTTTGTGATTGCCGGAGGATCAACAAAATGATGTACGACTGGGATCTGATTTTGGTGGGGGGAGGATTGGCTAACGGACTGATCGCGATGCGTCTCCAGCAGTGTAAACCACATCTCCGAGTGTTGATGATTGAAAACACAGAAACAATAGGAGGCAATCACACGTGGTCATTTCATCAACATGATCTTACTGAGGCGGAACATGGGTGGATAGCACCGCTGATCACCTATCGCTGGTCAGGTTATGACGTAATTTTTCCAGCATTTCAGCGCACATTGCCACATTCATATTTCAGTGTTACGTCCCAACACTTTGCAAACATACTCCAGGCATATTTGGGCGAGCGTATACAGACTCGTTTATTAGTAAAGGAGCTAACCCCACAGAAGGTTTACTTACAGGACGGTTCGGCTCTAAATGCAGGCGCAGTCATTGATGGGAGAGGCTGGCGACCAGGACCATTTATTGGGAGTGGTACCCAGGCATTTTTTGGTCAGGAATGGGAACTGGAAGAATCGCACTCTTTAACCCGCCCGATTTTAATGGATACCAGTGTGGGACAGAATACAGGTTATCGATTTATCTATGTCCTACCGTTTTCCTCAACTCGTCTGCTGATAGAGGATACTCATTACGTTGATCGGGGAGCACCGGATAAGACCTTGTCACAGGCAACTATCGCAGAGTACGCGAAGAGGCATGGTTGGAAACTGGGTAAACTAGTTCGAGAAGAGAGCAGTTGTCTCCCGATTACACTTACGGGGGATTTTACCTCTTTCTGGGCACAACTAGCAGGCCAGCCCACCAGTGGGTTACGTGCAGCTTTATTTCACCCCACAACAGGCTACTCTCTGCCACACGCTGTTCGGTTGGCAGATCGTATTGTTGCTCTGCCAGAGCTTACCGATACCTCCTTATTCATTACCCTCAGGAATTACGCACGGCAGCAGTGGCAACACCAACGCTTTTTCCGTCTTCTAAATCGCATGCTCTTCCTCGCTGGGGCTCCACAACAACGTTGGAAAGTGATGCAACGTTTTTATCAACTTTCCCCAGATCTGATTGCACGTTTTTATGCAGAGCAACTTAATTCCATCGATAAGGCCCGGATTCTCATAGGTAAACCGCCGGTGCCGATAAAAGGTGCCCTAAAGGCAATGTTTAAACAACACAAGAAGCTTCAGGGTTTTTATCATGATTAAAGCGCTGGTAATTGGTGCTGGTTTTGGTGGGCTGGCGCTGGCAATAAGGCTCCAGTCTGCGGGAATTCCGACATGTATTTTGGAACAACGGGATAAACCAGGTGGACGCGCTTATGTTTATAAGGAACAGGGGTTCACCTTTGATGCTGGCCCCACCGTAATCACCGCTCCCAATGTCATTGAAGAATTGTTCACACAGGCTGGTAAACGTATGGCTGATTACGTCGATTTACTTCCCGTACGCCCTTTTTATCGGCTCTGCTGGGAGTCGGGCAAGATGTTTGATTATGACAATGATCAGCAACATCTGGAAACACAAATCCATACGTTCAATCCAGGTGATGTTAACGGGTATCGACGCTTTCTGGACTATTCTCGGAAGACCTTTGATGAAGGCTACCTGAAACTTGGAACAGTGCCCTTCCTCTCTTTTCGCGACATGCTGAGTGCGGCTCCACAGTTGATACGTTTACACGCATGGCGTAGTGTTTATCGCCAAGTGTCACACTATATCAAGGATGAGAGTCTGCGCCAGGCATTTTCATTTCACTCGCTACTGATAGGAGGTAACCCCTTTGCTGTATCTTCTATCTATACTTTGATCCACGCACTGGAACGAGAATGGGGAGTCTGGTTTCCGCGTGGAGGAACCAGCGCCTTGGTCGAAGCAATGGTGAAATTGTTTACTGATATTGGTGGAAAAATTGAGCTTAATGCAAAAGTAAAACGCCTCACCACTCATGGTAATCGGGTCACAGGCGTACAATTGACTGATGGACGAAATATGACATGTGACGTTGTGGCCTCAAATGCCGATGTTATTCATACCTATAAACATCTGTTGAGTCAGCATCCGGTCGGAATGGCCCGCGCCCGAACACTGGTGCGTAAACGAATGAGCAACTCACTGTTCGTGCTTTATTTCGGTCTGAACCACCACCATGCCCAATTAGCCCATCATACCGTTTGCTTTGGTCCACGCTATAAGGAACTCATCGAAGATATTTTTTATCATGACCGACTGGCGGAGGATTTTTCGCTCTATCTCCATGCCCCCTGTGTTACTGACCCATCCCTTGCTCCCCCGGGGTGCGCAAGTTACTACGTTCTGGCCCCTGTACCACACCTAGGGACAGCTAATCTCAACTGGGATATAGAGGGGCCACGCTTACGCGACCGTATTTTCGCGTATCTGGAAAAGTACTATATGCCCGGTCTGCTCAAGCAGTTAGTCGTTCATCGTATTTTTACCCCATTTGATTTTCGTGACCAGCTAAATGCCCATCTAGGTTCGGCCTTCTCCTTTGAACCATTGCTGACACAAAGCGCCTGGTTCCGACCACACAATCGGGACATCCGTTTTGATAATCTGTACCTTGTCGGCGCAGGAACACATCCTGGAGCGGGTATTCCCGGCGTAATTGGATCAGCAAAAGCCACAGCCACATTGATGTTAGAGGATATAGCCAGATGAATCCCGCGCTACTTAAACACGTTACTCAGATAATGGAGCAAGGCTCAAAAAGTTTTGCCAGTGTCACCCGACTTTTCGATACGGCAACACGGCACAACACAATGATGCTGTACGCCTGGTGCCGTTATTGTGATGATATAATAGACGGGCAAGAGCTGGGGAGACAAATAAGCAATGTTGATAAGTATGACGCCCACGAGAAACTTCAAATGCTGCAATACTTGACGAAGCAGGCTTATGACGGCTTGCCGATGACCGAACCTGCTTTTGCAGCCTTTCAGATAGTTGCTCTGAGTAATGAAATCCCTCAGCAACAGGCCTTCGAACATCTGGAGGGATTCGCGATGGATGTACGCGGTGACCCTTGCAGAACGTTAGATGATACTCTGAGATATTGTTACCATGTCGCGGGAGTGGTTGGGCTGATGATGGCAAAGGTGATGGGGGTTCGCGAGGCGAGTGTGCTGGATCGGGCCTGCGATCTAGGAATTGCTTTTCAGTTAACTAACATTGCTCGGGATATTATTGAGGATGCGAAGGCCGGGCGTTGCTATCTTCCGCTAGAATGGCTTCACCAAGAAGGGCTAATGCCAGACACACTTATTTATACCGAAAACCGTCCTGCGCTAGCTCGGGTGGCATCCCGATTGATTGTAGAAGCGGAATCTTATTATACCTCCGCTCTGACAGGGCTTGTTGGTTTACCTTTGCGTTCAGCCTGGGTCATCGCTTCTGCTCATGGTATCTATCGTGAAATCGGCATTAAAGTACAGCAAGCAGAAGCACAAGCCTGGAAGTGCAGACAAAAAACTAATCGTGGAGAGAAGGTTACCTTATTAATGGCCGGTGCAATGCAGGCGCTGATGTCTCGGGTGGCAATCATAACGCCACGCGATCCCAAATTGTGGCAGCGGCCTCATTAAAAATTAACTCCCTTTGTTGTGTAGTACCCTGCATTTCGTCACCTAAACAGAGATGTTAACTATGAATGTCAATAATGGGTTAAAAATGGGCCTTCCACATTTTGAATGTAAGTGTCTAGCAAGCAACCGTCTCCCATGTCTAAACTCTTGTCGATAGCGTAGACGTCAACCTGTTGCAGAAGAGCATATGTTTAGGTAAAACAAGAGTGGCTGGCGCAAAGTAGGTTATTTCCCCGCAACCAGCCTTTTCCTGACATGCTACACTCCCCTCCCTCTTTCGAAGTGCAAACCCATTACTGGGTAAGGATTAGTCAGGCTCGCAATAGGCACTCCAACCGCCTATGATTATCACGATGACACAATATAACCAATTGTTTTATAATGAAAAACAATGAAAAATTAAAATCCTAGAACGGAATATCATCATCAAAATCCATTGGTGGCTCATTGCTTTGTGGAGCAGAGGATTGAGCAGGACGCGAAGGAGCGCCGCCGCCGCTGAACTGCTGAGATTGTTGCTGTGGTTGTGGCTGCTGTGGCTGTCCCCAACCGCTGCCTTGTGGTTGGCTATCCTGGAAACTACCACCACCAGCACGGCTGCCCAACATTTGCATGGTACCGCCCATGTTTACCACCACCTCCGTGGTGTAACGCTCCTGACCGTTCTGATCCTGCCATTTGCGGGTTTGCAGAGAACCTTCAATATAAACCTGTGAACCTTTACGCAGGTATTCACCCGCGACTTCCGCCAGTTTGCCAAATAAAACAACCCGGTGCCATTCAGTCTTCTCTTTCATCTCGCCGGTCTGTTTATCTCGCCAGCTTTCAGAAGTCGCCAAAGTAATGTTAGTCACTGCACCGCCGTTTGGCATATAGCGGACTTCCGGGTCTTGCCCCAGGTTACCGATTAAAATAACTTTGTTTATGCCTCTGCTGGCCATTGGGAATACTCCTGATGAAATGAATTTCTACAATTATTAAGCAACACAGTTTAACATGCGACGCTAAAAATGAAACGCAGCCGCTTTAAAGCAGACTTTGCGAAGCTCACCGTAATTTAATTCCGTACTTATTACATTATTTCACTTAAACACTGTATATCTAATCAGTCAACTCTGTGTAATAATAACTCACTTATTATTATATACCCTATGGATTTCAAGATGCATCGCGGCGGCAAGGGAGTGAATCCCCGGGAGCATAGCAAACTATGTGACCGGGGTGAGCGAGTGCAGCCAACAAAGAGGCAACTTGAAAGATAACGGGTATATGCACGTATGAATAATCCGGGAAATGGTTCATGGACAACATCGAAGTTCGGGGCGCACGTACCCACAATCTCAAAAATATCAATCTGATAATTCCCCGAGACAAGCTGATCGTTATCACCGGTTTGTCCGGCTCAGGTAAGTCTTCTCTGGCATTTGATACGCTTTATGCCGAGGGGCAACGTCGCTATGTGGAATCGCTTTCAGCTTATGCGCGCCAGTTTCTGTCACTGATGGAGAAACCCGATGTTGACCATATTGAAGGATTATCCCCGGCCATTTCTATTGAGCAGAAATCCACTTCCCATAACCCACGCTCAACCGTAGGGACTATTACCGAAATTCATGATTATCTGCGTTTGCTGTTTGCCCGCGTAGGTGAACCTCGTTGCCCAGATCACGATATTCCATTGACGGCACAAACTGTTAGTCAGATGGTAGATAATGTGCTAACACTGCCAGAAGGTCATCGCCTGATGTTGCTGGCGCCTATCGTCAAAGAGCGAAAAGGCGAGCATACTAAATTGTTGGATAATCTGGCAGCACAAGGTTATATCCGCGCCCGTATTGATGGTGAAGTATGTGATCTATCCGATCCGCCGAAATTAGAATTACAGAAGAAACACACCATTGATGTGGTCATTGATCGCTTTAAAGTTCGTGCCGATCTGGCACAACGCCTCGCTGAATCTTTTGAAACAGCGCTGGAACTTTCAGGCGGCACCGCTATTGTCGCCAATATAGATGATAATACAGCCGAAGAGCTGATTTTCTCCGCTAACTTTGCGTGTCCTGCATGTGGCTACAGCATGAGTGAGCTGGAACCACGCCTATTCTCTTTTAACAACCCTGCCGGGGCTTGCCCTACTTGTGATGGTTTAGGTATTCAGCAATTTTTTGATCCTGATAGAGTCATTCAGAATGGTGATATCTCCCTGGCCGGTGGTGCAATTCGTGGCTGGGATCGCCGTAATTTCTACTATTTCCAGATGCTATGTTCATTGGCAGAACATTATAAATTCGATATCGAAGCACCCTTCAATTCCCTCAGCACCAATATTCAGAAAGTGGTGTTGTACGGTTCCGGTAAACAATCCATCGAATTTAAATACACCAATGACCGTGGCGATACCACAGTGCGTAACCATCCGTTCGAAGGTGTACTGCATAATATGGAACGCCGTTATAAAGAGACGGAATCCACTGCCGTTCGGGAGGAATTGGCGAAATATATTAGTAATCGTTCATGTATTTCCTGCCACGGAACTCGCTTACGTAAAGAAGCCCGTTACGTATTTATTGAGAATACCACTCTGCCGGAGATCTCTGATTTCAGTATCGGCCATGCGATGGATTTTTTCCAAAACATTAAACTCAGCGGTCAACGTGCACAAATTGCTGAAAAAGTACTGAAAGAGATCCATGACCGTCTGAAATTCCTGGTTAATGTTGGTCTGAATTATCTGACGCTCTCCCGTTCTGCCGAAACTCTGTCCGGTGGCGAAGCTCAACGTATCCGCCTTGCCAGCCAGATTGGTGCAGGTTTAGTGGGAGTGATGTATGTACTTGATGAACCTTCTATCGGGTTGCACCAGCGGGATAATGAACGCCTGCTGGAAACACTAATCCATTTGCGCAATCTGGGAAATACCGTGATTGTGGTTGAGCATGATGAGGATGCCATCCGGGCTGCCGACCATATCATTGATATCGGCCCCGGTGCAGGTGTTCATGGCGGTGAAATCGTCGCGGAAGGCACAGTTAAAGACATTATGGTGAGCAAAGATTCACTAACAGGTCAATTCCTGAGTGGAGAACGTGAAATTGCCATCCCAGAGAAGCGTATCCCGGCAGATCCGAAAAAGGTGCTGAAACTGATCGGAGCGAAAGGTAATAACCTGAAAAATGTGACGTTCAATCTGCCAGTTGGGTTATTTACTTGTATTACCGGGGTTTCTGGTTCCGGTAAATCGACGTTAATCAATGATACGCTGTTTCCGATTGCACAACGCCAGTTAAATGGCGCAACCAATATCACCCCTGCGCCTTATATCGATATTCAAGGGCTAGAGCATTTCGATAAAGTGATTGATATTGACCAGAGCCCGATTGGCCGAACTCCCCGCTCTAACCCGGCAACTTATACCGGCATCTTTACACCAGTCCGGGAATTATTCGCTGGCGTACCTGAATCACGCACCCGTGGTTATACACCTGGACGATTCAGTTTTAACGTTAAAGGTGGACGCTGTGAAGCTTGCCAAGGTGATGGCGTTATTAAGGTAGAAATGCACTTCTTGCCTGATATTTATGTCCCTTGTGATCAGTGCAAAGGTAAACGTTATAACCGTGAAACACTGGAAGTCAAATATAAGGGCAAGAATATCAATGAAGTCTTGAATATGACGATCGAAGAAGCTCGCGAATTCTTTGATGCAGTTCCTGCTCTGGCCCGTAAACTGCAAACCCTCATGGACGTTGGCCTTTCTTACATCCGTCTGGGACAATCAGCAACAACGTTATCAGGCGGTGAAGCGCAGCGAGTAAAACTGGCGCGTGAACTATCCAAACGCGGAACTGGGCAGACGTTATATATTCTTGATGAGCCAACAACAGGTTTGCATTTTGCTGATATTCAGCAACTATTAGCGGTTCTGCATCAGTTACGCGATCAAGGGAATACCATTGTGGTTATTGAACATAACCTTGATGTGATAAAAACCGCTGACTGGATCGTGGATCTTGGCCCAGAAGGAGGTAGCGGCGGCGGTGAAGTTCTGATTTCTGGTACACCAGAAGAGGTCGCCAAATGTGAAAAATCACATACTGCACGTTTCCTAAAACCTATATTGAAGAAAGAGGCATAATTCATAGATAGGGGCTCAGTTAGCCCCTTATTTTCTAGCCGCAACTTTTTGAAACAGATTTCACATGCCGCGTTCCCAATAACAACAAGCAATTTTCGCTGCCAGTTCAGCGTTATTAAGCACTAACTGAATATTGGAAGATAGGCTATTGCCCCCGGTTAACTCAGAAACTCTAGCTAACAAAAACGGCGTACACGCTTTTCCATTTACTCTCTGTTCTATGGATTCGCGTACTGCCTGTTCGATAGCAGCATTGATCTCCGCTTCCGGCATGGCGTATGGCTCAGGGATCGGATTAGCAACGACCAAACCGCCCTGTAATCCAGTATCCCATTTTACTGCCATCGCCTGAGCTATCTGTTCTGGAGAATCCAGACGAATATTGACGGGGAATGGGCTGGTACGACAGAAAAACGCCGGTAAAGCGTGAGTTTGATAGCCAATTAGTGGTACGCCATGAGTTTCAAGATATTCTGTTGTCAGGCCAAGATCCAAAATGGATTTAGCACCAGCACAGACTACCGCGACACTGGTTTTCGACAATTCCTGTAAATCGGCCGAAATATCAAAAGTCTGTTCCGCTCCCCGGTGCACACCACCAATACCACCGGTAGCGAAGATTCTAATCCCGGCCATTGCCGCAATAATCATGGTAGAAGCTACCGTCGTCGCGCCATTTTTTCCGGCCGCGATAACAAAGGGTAAATCACGACGACTGACTTTAGTTATCTTGTCACCTTCTCTACCCAAAAACGCTATTTCTTCATGCGACAGACCTGCTTTCATCATCCCATTGATAACAGCAATTGTTGCAGGAACAGCGCCATTTTCCCTGATTTTCTGCTCAACTTGTAGCGCAGTCTTTATATTTTGCGGGTAAGGCATTCCATGAGCAATAATGGTAGATTCCAACGCCACAACCGGTCGGTTATTCTCTAATGCCTCTGTAACTTCCGGGGAAATATCCAAATATTCATTGCTAATAGCATGATTTTTCATAATTGTAATTCCAACAGTTTTTGGACACTGCCATTTGACAGATTTGGATTATTGGTCAATTCGCAAGAGAGCGTGAGTGCGGAGCATCCTTGAGCAAAGCGAACACTTTCTGCCAGCGTCATATTTTCTAGCCAGCAGTTCACCAGCCCAGCCATCATGGCATCTCCGGCACCTGTTACATTGACAATCTTGATACTGATGGGAAGTGACCAGCCTGCCACACCATTACTTTCACTAAAGTAGACACCTTCTACGCCCATGCTGAGTACCAACCGCTGTACACCTTGATCGTGAAACCACCGCGCCACTGCCGGAACATCGGTAGGTTGGGTGATTTTCATTCCACTCAGTGCTTCCGCCTCCAGACAATTAGGTTTTAAGGTGTGGATATAGGAAAGCCAGTTTTTAATCTTAGGTGCTTTAAATGCGGATACTGTATCCACAAATACCGGTACCGTTCCGGCATTAGTCAACAGCCAAACCAAAGCTTCTTCAGATAAATTGCAATCAATAACCAGTACGCCAGCGTGCTGAATAAGATCACAATGATTCGCTAACAACGATGGCGTCAGTTTTTCCAAAATATGCATGTCATTGATGGCAACCAACATCTCACCACCGTCATCTAATAAGGAGACATATGTCGAGGTATTTTCACCATAAAACTTATAGCAATAGTTGACATTAACACCTGCGCATTTGGCCTGATCCAGTAAAGTGCTACCATAGAAATCATCGCCAACTACAGAAATAAGATGACATTCTTTACCTAATAACGCGATATTTTGAGCAATATTTCTTCCTACACCACCTGGGGTACATTTTATTTTTCCTGGGTTAGAATCTTGATAAATAAGTTTACCCGATGCATAACCGTAAACATCCATATTAATAGAACCAACTGTCACCACATAATTATGATCAGATAAAATATAACCTTTACCTTTTATATATCCCTTATTCATTAAATTCATAATATGACCAGCAACACCGGAGCGACTTATACCTAAAACATCAGCAATTTCCTGCTGTGGAATTAACGGATCTCGTCTCAGAAGTTGCAATATTTGTTTTTCCCGATTCGTCATTTTTGGACACTTGTTTGCTCTTAAACACACGTTTGTTTTATGTGTTAAAAGAAAAATAGTAAAGCGGGATTTTTTATTTTACAACTAAGTTGGGAGAGTGATCGTAAGAGTCTATGACTGGATTATCAGCCCTATTTTATGTGATAACCATCAAATTAAATCCTGTTGAAAAATCTTTTTTCTTTCATATTAATAATCAACCGATGTTTTATGCTAGAAATAAATTCAACAAAACAAAGCACTAAGTAAACCCTTATCGAAAGCTAACAAATGTTTGGATATACCTTGAAATGGTGAAAATTATTTTTCACCATCTGAAACATGTTTCATGAAAAATTGATCTGTTTCACATTAAAAAACATACTTCATAGCCGAAAATATCCACGAACAAATTATATATACCCTATGGATTTCAAGATGCATCGCGGCGGCAAGGGAGCGAATCCCCGGGAGCATAGATAACTATGAGACCGGGGTGAGTGAGTGCAGCCAACAAAGAGGCAACTTGAAAGATGACGGGTATATACCCTATGGATTTCAAGATGCATCGCGACGGCAAGGCAGTGAGTCCCCGGGAGCATAGAAAACTATGTGACCGGGGTGAGCGAGTGCAGCCAACAAAGAGGCAGCTTGAAAGATAACGGGTATACGCTGCAATTAGAATAATTCTCACGTTAGACTCCATCTTATAAAGAATAAATATAAATATTTATCACTCTATTATTCTTATAAACAAAAATGCTTATAAACATCTTGCTCATATAAACAAAAATGTTTATATTTATTTTCAAGTTAAACAAACAGGAGGAGGCAGTGAAGCAAAGCGAGTTTCGCCGGTGGCTTAAAGCTCAAGGAGCAGAATTTAAAGATGGGACTAACCACTTGAAAGTTTTCTTGAACGGTAAGCAAACCACGATGCCAAGGCACCCTAGTAAAGAAATCCCAGAACCGCTGAGGAAGTTAATATTAAAACAGCTAGGCATCAAATGACAGACCGGCCCCAAGGGGCTGGTTACTCGCATAAATTCACTGAGTAAAAATATGCGATACCCAGTAAAATTCGAACATGACGAAACAGGTTGGGCTGTGATGTTCCCAGATATCCCAGAAGCCTTAACAGGCGGAGATACCAGAGAAGAAGCATTAGCTATGGCGCGGGATGCTCTGGTTACTGCGTTCGATTTCTACTTTGAAGACCGACGCGAAATACCAACACCGTCGACTGAAGGTGAAGCTTTTGTCGAAGTACCAGCCAGTATAGCGGCTAAGGTTTTACTGCTGAATACGATGCTTCAAACAAGAACAAGCAACGCAGAACTTGCGCGGTTATTGGGAACCCGACCGCAAGAAATTCAACGTATAGTGTCATTAGGCCATAGCACTAAAATTGACACCATCGCGAATGCGTTAAATGCCTTGGGCAAACATCTGGAACTTGTTGCCATCTAAACATCAACATCAAATAATCTTAAACCTTGCTACAGCAAGGTTTAAGTAAATAACTAAATTTAAATTACAGCTTCATTACCATTTATTTAGATAACCAAGTGATTGTTTGATACCAATATTTATCTATTTCAACTTTATTATTAAAACATAACTCAATGATTGGCACACACTATTTTTTTACATCGAACCTACTATTATTAATATTATCTTCAATAGGAAATCTAATTTTTATATTACTGAACCATTTTTACCTAGGTCTCCAGAATACCCTCGCCGATAAATTCTTCCGTTTTTCTATCAAACTATACATTTCCCATAATTCACCTCATAAGAATTTTTTAATGCTACGTTCTGATCAGCCGCTGCTAATTACGCACCACATTAAATTAATATTAAGAAGAAAAATAAGCGCACCATAAATAGCGCGCTTCAAGGAGGTGTTTACTGCTATTTTACAAAATTGTCGATCATTATCATCGATAGTAAATCATTTATATTAAAATTTATGACTTATTTACCGCCGCAAATGTTTCAGCAATACGTGCAACATTATGATGGTTGACGCCCGCCATACAGACTCGACCATTACCGACCAGATAAACAGCAAATTCTTGGCGCAAGCGATCCACCTGTTTCTCGCTAAAACCGGTATAGCTGAACATCCCGCGTTGCTTCAGAAAATACTCAAAGTTTTTCTCTGGTAATGCGGTTTTCAAAGCATCCACCAGCACCGTACGCATTTCCAAAATACGCAAGCGCATATGTTCAACTTCTGTCAACCATTGTGCCTTCAAAGCAGGATCAGTCAGTACTTTAGCCACAACCTGCGCCCCAAAACTCGGTGGGCTAGAATAGACGCGACGCACACCCGCTTTCAACTGCCCCAATACCCGCTCTTTGGTCTGTTCATCATCACAAATGACAGACAAGCCACCCACGCGCTCACCATACATAGAAAATATCTTGGAGAAAGAGTTACTCACCAGACAAGGCAAACCAGCGTTCGCCATTGCACGAATAGCATAAGCATCTTTTTCCATACCATCCCCAAGCCCCTGATAAGCAATATCAAGGAATGGCAATAATTCTCTCTCTTTAACAATCTGAACAACTTGATCCCATTGCTCATAGGTTAGATCCGATCCGGTTGGGTTATGGCAACAAGGGTGCATTACAATAATGCTTTTTGCCGGCAATTTCCTGAATGTTTCCAGCATTTCATTGAATTTTACCCCTTTGGTCTTCGTATCAAAATAAGGGTAATAGTTCACCTTAATACCCGCCCCCGCGAAAATAGCCGCGTGGTTTTCCCAAGTTGGATCACTGCACCACACTTCTGAATCAGGGAAATAGCGATGCAAAAAATCAGCACCAATTTTAAGGGCGCCAGAACCGCCTAATGATTGAATCGTTGCCACCATCCTCTGTTTCAACACCGGATGATCTTTACCAAATAGCAGTTCCTGAACCGCAAGACGATAGGATTCCAATCCTTCCATTGGCAGATAAAGAGAGGCCGTTTGTGATAACGCCCTAAGTTGTTCTTCCGCGGTAGCCACCGCCTGCAATTGCGGAGTCACTCCCTGCTCATCGTAATAAAGCCCGATGCTCAGATTAATTTTTTCCGCACGAGGATCTTTTTTAAATTCTTCAGCCAGCGAAAGAATCGGATCACCAGCATAAGCATCAACATTCTGGAACATCAGGCTCTACTCCTTATCAGTCAGTTATTTAATAAACAATATACCCGTCATCTTTCAAGTTGCCTCTTTGTTGGCTGCACTCACTCACCCCGGTCACATCGTTATCTATGCTTCCGGGGATTCGCTCCCTTGCCGTCGCGATCCATCTTGAAATCCATTGGGTATATAACCTACAACATCATTCGTCCAAGTATTCCATTACCACTCTGGAGGTAAGTTTAGTCACCAGCTCATAAGTAATGATACCGGTACATTCAGCAACCCGCTCCACCGGCAGCACATCTCCCCAGAGGACCGCTTCATCACCCACTTTATCTGTCGCATCTGGCCCCAAATCAACAGAGATCATATCCATGGAAACACGGCCAGCAATCGGCACTTCACGGCCATTAATATGTATTGGCGTTCCTGAAGGCGCACTGCGCGGATAACCATCACCATAACCGATAGCCACAACGCCAAGACAAGTATCACGTTCACTGACCCAGGTCCCACCATAGCCAACCGACTCGCCAGCTTTATGCTTACGAACAGCAATTAAGCTCGACTTTAAGGTCATTGCTGGGATCAAGTTAAAATCCGTGGCCGTTTTATCAGACAATGGCGATACACCATACATCATCAGCCCAGGACGCACCCAATCTTGATGGACTTCCGGCCACAACAGGATACCTCCTGATGCATCAATAGATTTTTCTCCCGGCTTGTCAGCACAAAAAGCCTGAAAACAAGCTATCTGCTGGCGAGTTGTGTTTACTGTTGGCTCATCAGCCCGGCCAAAATGGCTGACAATATTGACGGGCTGCTGTACATTTTTACAACGACTTAGCCGTTGATAAAATTCTTCCGCATCTTCCGGCCTGACACCTAAGCGATGCATCCCGCTATCCAGTTTCATCCATACTTTTACCGGATGAGATAACTTAGCCTGTTCCAGTGCTTCCAACTGTTCAACACTGTGAACCACAGTTTCAATATGGTTAGCAACCAGTACTAGCAGGTCAGCCGCATCAAAGCATCCTTCCAGTAACAAGATCGGTTTGACGATACCACCATGACGCAACGTCAATGCTTCACCAATTCGCGCTACACCGAAACAATCGGCGTCGTCCAGCGTATGTGCTGTCTCCAGTAAACCGTGGCCATAAGCGTTTGCTTTCACAACTGCAATCAAATTGCTTTTAGGAGCAAGCTCCCTTACCCGTTGCAAGTTATGTCGCAGAGCGCGGCGGTCAATAACTGCGGTTGCCGCTTTCATTCTATTCCTTAAATTTATTATTCTTTGGTAGTTAATACTTATTCGTCGTCATAACTTGGCCCGGCATAGTTATCAAACCGCGACCACTGACCATTAAACGTGAGGCGAACTGTACCGATTGGGCCGTTACGCTGCTTACCAAGAATGATTTCAGCCACACCTTTCATGTCGCTATTCTCATGGTAAACCTCGTCACGATAGATAAACATAATGAGGTCGGCATCCTGCTCAATAGAGCCGGATTCACGTAAGTCAGAGTTAACCGGGCGCTTATCTGCCCGCTGTTCAAGGCTACGGTTGAGCTGAGAAAGTGCAACCACCGGCACTTGAAGCTCTTTAGCCAAGGCTTTTAATGAACGGGAAATCTCCGCAATTTCCAAAGTACGATTATCGGATAAGGCCGGAACCCGCATTAATTGCAGGTAGTCGATCATGATCAGGCTCAATCCACCATTTTCGCGGAAGACGCGCCGAGCCCGGGAACGGACTTCGGTAGGTGTCAGGCCAGACGAATCATCAATATACATATTGCGTTTTTCCAGCAATATCCCCATCGTACTGGAGATCCGCGCCCAATCTTCATCATCAAGCTGACCAGTTCGGATACGGGTTTGATCCACCCGTGAAAGGGATGCCAGCATACGCATCATGATCTGGTTGCCGGGCATCTCAAGACTAAAAATCAAAACCGGCTTGTCCTGCATCATGGCTGCGTTTTCACACAAGTTCATGGCAAAAGTGGTTTTACCCATCGAAGGACGCGCAGCCACAATGATCAAGTCTGATTTTTGTAAGCCTGCGGTTTTCTTATCCAGATCCTGATAACCGGTTGAAACACCGGTTACACCATCATGAGGGCGTTGATAGAGTTGCTCAATCCGCTCGACGGTTTCTTCAAGGATCTGTTCTATTCCTTTCGGCCCTTCATCTTTACTGGCACGATTTTCAGCGATCTGGAACACCCGCGATTCGGCTAGATCCAATAATTCTTCACTGCTCCTGCCTTGAGGATCATAACCCGCATCGGCAATTTCGTTTGCAACGGCGATCATCTCGCGGACAACAGCACGTTCACGGACAATATCCGCATAAGCATTAATGTTAGCCGCGCTTGGCGTATTTTTAGATAATTCGGCCAGATAAGCAAAACCCCCTACATTATTCAGCTCCCCACTCTGCTCAAGGGATTCCGATAATGTAATCAGGTCGATTGGGTTGCCCATCTCCAGCAACCGCTGCATTTCAGCAAAAATGCGCCGATGTGGACGGCTGAAAAAATCATTGCTAGTAACACGTTCGGAAACATTATCCCAACGTTCGTTATCTAACATTAAACCACCTAACACAGACTGCTCTGCTTCCAAAGAGTGTGGCGGAAGTTTCAGCCCTTCCATTTGGCGATCTTTTGGTTCAGCCATTTTGTTGTGAGTTGATTTTTTTCCCGCCATGAATCCCGCAATAATCTACTGATAAATCTGCAACAGCACATGAGTATACGCTATGAAGTGCCTTGAGTAATTACATATAGTTTGTAATTATTTCTAGCACACTAAAGCCTGTTCACAATGAGTTCAACTACTACGTGCACACATTTCCCTTACATTGATGAGGTTGAGTCATGGCAAAACATATCAAATTTTCCTCTATTGGCGGCCCCGAGGTCCTGCAATATTGTGAATTCACCCCCAGAGCTCCTGCTGACGATGAAGTACAAGTAGAAAATAGAGCGATTGGAATCAATTACATCGACACTTATATTCGTAGCGGGCTATACCCACCGGCACAATTACCAAGCGGCCTAGGCACTGAGGCCTCGGGCGTAGTGACCAAAGTAGGTTCCGCTGTGACTACCATAAAAGTGGGTGACCGTGTAGTTTATGCGCAATCAACTTTAGGCGCTTACAGTGAAGTGCACAATGTCGCGGAAAACAAAGTCGCTGTTCTGCCGGATACCATCTCCTTCGAACAAGCTGCTGCTTCTTTCCTAAAAGGGCTGACAGTCTACTATCTTCTACGCCGTACCTACAAAATCCAGTCAGGCGAACCCTTTTTATTTCATGCCGCCGCGGGTGGCGTTGGGCTAATTGCCTGCCAATGGGCAAAAGCTTTGGGTGCAAAACTGATTGGAACAGTCGGCTCTGATGAGAAAGCACAACGCGCTAAAGATGCCGGTGCATGGCAGGTTATTAACTATAACCGTGAAAATATTGTCGAACGAATTTATGAAATCACCAACGGTGAAAAAGTCGGTGTAGTTTATGATTCTGTTGGTAAATCGACCTGGCTGAACTCGCTGGATTGTCTGAAACGCCACGGGTTAATGGTTAGCTTTGGCAATGCATCCGGGCCAGTTACCGGTGTCGATTTGGGGATTTTAAATCAGAAAGGCTCACTGTTCGTTACCCGCCCTTCTATCGCTGGCTATATTTCAACACGCGAAGAGTTGGATGAGGCGAGCAAAGAATTATTTGATCTGATTGCCAGCGGCAAAATTAATGTGGATGTACCAGAAAATCAAAGGTTCCCGCTAAGTGAAGCGACAAGGGCACATCAGATTCTGGAAAGTCGGGCAACGCAAGGATCAAGTTTACTGATCCCTTAACGGTAAGATGAGCGGGTTATTAACCAAACCAACAAGTCTAATACCTCATTATGCCGCTATTGCCTGCACGAATAACCTTAGACCGGGGGGCAATGCTGGCTGAATATATGAAAGATAAAACAATACCCCTCTTGGTAGGGGTATCACATCTCAGACAATCCACCAACAACATATTTGAAATAAAAATCAAACTAAAAAAGAGCATCTAAACTTTCATCAGAGTAAGGTTTTTTTAATGAAACAGGAAGAAATTGTGGTGGTGTATTACAAATCGTATTGAGCTCATTGCCCCAGATAGGCATTTCGCGTGCTTCCCCGCCAACCATGCTATCCCCTGAAAGGTTTTCTTTACAATAAATATCACCTTGAGCATCAACCCCAACCATATATATATCGTTTGGTTTAACAGGCTCTAGCTTACCCACTCCATTAATTTCAAAAAATGCTTTAGTAAGAAATAAAGAACCGCTAGCTCCCCATAATTTAGTCGGCTCATTATTATCCCTTCCAATCCAAGAAAGCACTACTTTTTCTCCGTCAATACCAGTAAACCAACTATCGCGCAAGCCACTGGAAGATCCCGTTTTCCCTGCAAGAGCATATTTTCTAAATCCAACCCCTAATCTTTTTGATGTGCCTGAGCGAACAGACTCCTGCATAGCATAAAGCGTGAGCCAGGCAGCTTCTTCTGGAACGACTTGTTCTGGAGTCTCGGTTCTATGGTAAATTTCTTTCCCATATCTGTCTTGAATTGAAATTAATGTGTAAACACCCGTATGCTTTCCAAGATTAGATATCGTCTGAATTCCTTCAACAAGTTCTACTGGCGCCATATCAAGTGTGCCTAACAGCATAGATGGAACCATTACTATCCTATCAGAAGGAATTCCTATTGATTTTAGTGTTTCTGCGACATTATCAATTCCTACAGACATCCCCAAATTTACTGTAGCTACATTAATAGAATGAGCAAGAGCATCCAAAAGCATTACTCTCCCTCTGTACGTTCTTGTAGGATTTTTTGGTGACCACGAGTTTTTTTCACCAATATCTATACTGAGAGGTTCATCCTCAATCCAAGTATTTAAATTAAAACGGTAAGGAGAAATTAGCGCAGAAAGGTAGACTGCCGGCTTAATCAGTGAACCGACTTGTCTTTTAGTATCTAAAGCTCTGTTGAACCCGTTATAGTCTACATTTCTATCTCCCACAACAGCCAATAATTCCCCCGACTTTCTATCAACAACTAAAATTGCAGATTGCAAATCTTTTAAACCTGTTTTCTTATCTAACATTGGCATGGTTTTTTTTACTGCATTTTCTGCATCTTCTTGTGACACAGGCTCAAAAGTGGAAAACACTCTTGCTCCGGATAAATCATTGAGGGCAATATTTTTATTATTCCTAATCTCTTTTTTTAACATGCTAATGAAAGAAGGATGTTTAGTGAAAACGGAACCTTTTTCCTGAACATTGAGACCTTCTTTCATTGAAGATAAGTAATCATCTTTGTTAATCACTCCACTTTCTGCTGACAACTTTAAAACGAGATTACGCCTTTCCATAGCTACTGTCGGTTTAGTCCACGGGTTATACAATGAAGCTCCTTTGGCCATCCCTATTAATAATGCTTGCTGCTCTAAAGATATTTCATTGATTGGCCTACCAAAGTAATAAACGCTAGCAAGTGGAAACCCATAAATCCCGAACGAACCGTTCTGTCCCAGATAAATTTCATTCAGATAAAGCTCAAGAATTTTATTCTTGTTAAACTTAAACTCCAAGACCAAAGACATAATAGCCTCACTCAACTTACGGCTAATTGTCCTATCCCGGGACAAGAACATATTTTTCACAACTTGCTGTGTTATCGTACTGCCGCCCTGAATTCTCTTTCCAGCTTTGATGTTTTTGTACAAGGCTCTGGCTATAGAATAAGGATTAAGACCATGGTGATTATAAAACTCTCGATCCTCTGTGGAAATCAACATATTAATCATATCATTAGGGAAGTTTTTCAATGGCATAAATATCCGTTGCTCATCACCGGGTGAATATATAACTTCCACTAACCTAGGTTCAACGAGGATGTTATTAACAGCCAATCCTAGATCTAAATTCATTATCTTTTTAATTCCATTTTTGTCAAACTCAACTTCCACTTTAACTGACTTAGATAAATGGTCTGGATAGGAGAACTCCCGTAAGTAAATAAAAACCTTATCTCCATCTTCATGAAAATCACCAGGACTTTTTATCGAGTCAACCTGATGGTATCTGGCTCCATTTAATATCTTTATTACATTTTCTTTGTTTTTATACTCCCCTAGCTTTAACGTGTAAGTCTTGCCATAAACCTGAGCTGGCATATCCCAGAATCCATTATTCATTCTCTCATTTATCATGGTATCGATTCTTTCTGCCAAGTTATATATGTAGAGAGATGCAAAACAAAACACTACAAATAAAACGGCTAATATAATCTTAAAAAGGAAACTTACTTTTCTCTTTTTATTTTTTTTCTTCTTTCTTCTTCCTAAAGGTTCAGTTACATTAATTTCTTTCATATAAACCAACTCGTAATGTATACTCAAAGGCAACTTCAATGTTACGTCTTAATACTCTCGGTTACTGCATATCAATCCACTTGAGGAAATCATTAATCGCTAAAGCATAGCTTTAATATTATTTTAAAGATAATAACCAATTACACTCTAATAAGATAAAACTCAATGTTAAAAATTTTCATAATGCGCAGGTTTCAGCATTCAACGAATAAGATGGAACAGGTTACCTAATACAATCACTATTAATCAATCTTGTTATTAATATAACTAAAATAAATCGTATTTATACCCGTCATCTTTCAAGCTGCCTCTCCACGAAAAAAATATTTTCAACAACGAAATGACTATATAAAGCCTGTAGCATTCACACCAAAATGCTCATGACAAAAAACCAGGTGTTTGACATATCTTCACTATAATAGATTTTAACTCATGCAGAACTTTATCATGTTTGCTCCCTACTCTTGTGCCTATTTCGAGTTCATAGGGTGGCATGCTAACGGGGCATGGGAATATTTGCAGCGATGTGTTCTTCTCCATTGCTCGTGCTGCATGTGATGGCACCGTAGTGATTAAATCAGTCTCAATCAGCAAAAATGGCACTGCCGCAAAATGTGTGGTAGAAACCTTGACACTACGTTTATAGCCAACAGCATTTAATGCTTCATCTACAACACCTACGAACCCACCTGAGGAAACTAATAAATGAGGGCGTTGTGCGTAATCAGCCACCGTCACCGGCACCAAAGTATTTTTGTCGGCTATGCACAAGTAATTCCCCTCTCCTAAACGGTGACTTTTAATTAAGTGAGATGATAAACCACCAGCGGTGATAGCAAGGTCAATTTGATGACGCATCAACATATCCTGAGCCAAGCCACTATGAGTTTGTCGAAAAATAATATGCAAACCAGGAAGATACTCGTCAACTTCTTTCAGTATTTTTTGTCCTAAAGCAATTTCACTGTCATCTGATAAACCTACAGTCACCGTACGGCCCTTTATCTCTTTTCCAGCAGTGGTTAAAGCTAGTGCCTGTCGGCATTGCGTCAGTGCCTCTTCAACGAGAGGAGCTAACTCATTAGCTCGAACTGTAGGACGTAGCCCGCGTCCCGTCCGTTCGAACAGCGGGTCAGAGTATATGCGTCTTAAACGCCCAAGGGCTGCGCTTACGGCTGGTTGCGTTAATCCGAGCCGAATAGCAGCACGACTCGCCCCACCTTCCTCGATCAAAGCCTCAAATACCCTGAGCAAATTGAGGTCAATACTCTCAATATCAATACAATTCATAACAGATAGCCATTTTCAAATATTGATTGATATTAGACGTATCTATACTATTACACAATCAGAAACATCTTGAGAAGAAAGAAACACCTATGAGCAAAACGTCAAAAGGCGCTAGCCGCGTTATCCAGACGAACAAAAGCATCACACGATAGCAAAATCCCTATATTTTCTTGAAAAACAAGTCATATGGACAAAAACATTATGAAATATATCGTTATTCTATTTATATTCAGATCATGTCCAGTTAACGCGATGAAGCAGTATACTTTAAACTGTCAAGGCCGTAGTGAAATGACTATCATGCATACAAACTATAGGATAACGACTTTGAAGTGGGATGATGATTTTATTGTATCACCATCCCCCACCAAACTATTTAACAAGAACAGAAAGAAACTTGTATATCAGTTTATGAATGGAGATATGATGATTGTAGATTATGAAAGTGAAAAACATTATTTTATTTACAATAAAAAAAAGCGGTTGAATGTCACAAAGGGCCAGATAAAAACGTTTTCCCTGTTATTTTAGGTATATACCCTATGGATTTCAAGATGGATCGCGACGGCAAGGAAGTGAATCCCCGGGAGCATAGATAACGATGTGACCGGGGTGAGCGAGTGCAGCCAACAAAGAGGCAACTTGAAAGATGACGGGTATAACACATTAGTTTTTACTAAAACGTATATATTCAGGATGGGAATATGTTTAAATTATCCAGATTAGCATTTATAACGATGCTATCATTATTACTCACCAACTGTAACAATCACAACAACATAATTAACGGAAAATCATATTCCTTACAAGGCGAATGCAGGAAGAATACAGTGATGATTTCGAAAATAAGTTACTGGTGCTTTATGACGATAATATCATATACTTTAATCTAAATAGCAGTTCGATAAAATAAAGCCACTTAGATAAATAGAATTTATGATTATTTGATCATTTTTGGCGTAAAGGAAGAACAAGTGAAAACAATTTATTTTTATAAGTCATATCCGGCAGTTTTTGGCTATGAGGAATAAACCAGGAAATGGAATAGACGTGCCGTGTTTGAATTTCGAGAGTTTCAGAACTAAACGTTTTCTAAAGTTCAAATAAAATAAATTGACTTAATAATTTTATAATAGACATTTGGTTTTTTTATGAAAGATATCACCTTTTTTACATGGAAAGTCCAGTTTGCGGCTACATTTTTACTGTTTCTCCATGCTCCATTAATTCAAGCTGAAGAAGCTCTAGCTACTCCACAAGTGGACTCACAAGCTTGGATCTTAATGGACTACAACAGTGGAAAAGTTTTGGCAGAAGGTAATGCGGATGAAAAGATAGATCCGGCGAGCCTAACTAAACTCATGACCAGTTATATTGTAGGACAAGCGATTAAGTTAGGTACGATTCATCTGACCGATACTGTAACCATTGATAAAAATGCTTGGGCTACAGGCAATCCTGTTCTACGCGGGTCTTCTGTCATGTTTCTTAAACCTGGAGATAGGGTTTCAGTGGAAGACCTTAACAAAGGGATTGTTATTCAATCCGGTAATGACGCCTGTGTTGCATTAGCTGATTATATAGCTGGCAGTCAGGGCGCGTTCATAAGTCTTATGAACAGCTATGGACAAAAAATGGAGCTCAACAATACAACATTTAAAACAGTGCATGGTTTAGATGCTCCTGGGCAATTTAGTACAGCACGAGACATGGCATTGTTAGCTCGTTCCCTCATTCATGATGTCCCGGATGAATATGCAATTCATAAAGAGAAAGAGTTCACATTTAATAAGATTCGTCAATACAATCGTAACCGGTTGTTATGGAACAGCAACCTCAATATAGATGGCATGAAAACCGGAACTACCTCTGGCGCCGGTTATAACTTAGTTGCATCAGCAACCTTAGGTGATATGCGCTTAATTTCTGTTATTCTAGGAGCAAAGACGGATTTTGCTCGTTTCCAGGAATCAGAAAAACTTCTGACATGGGGATTTCGCTTCTTTGAAACAGTGACACCTATTAAATCTGAAGATACTTTTATCACTCAACGTATATGGTTTGGAAATAAAAAAGAAGTCAAACTCAATGCAGGTAAACAAAATTCGATTACCATACCTCGTGACCAACTTAAAAAATTAAAAACCAGCTATATTCTTAATGTTCCTCAGATTACTGCCCCAATAAAGAAAGACCAAGTAGTCGGCACCATAATTTTTAAGATTGGCAGTAAGACCATCGAGGAAAGACCACTTATTGTAATGGAAACGATTGAAGAAGGTGGATTCATTAGCCGTATGTGGGATTTCGTCTTGATAAAAATATATCAATGGTCTGGCATTTGCTTTTCTTGCTCCATAAATAGCTAATGTGTGGTAGATTCACATAATAATACAACGAAAAAAATAATTGGTATCTTAGCTAACCTAAAAATAGATTAAAGCACGGCAAAAAATCACGCAGTATCCATAAATATTTTAGTGCTCAATTCTCATATATAACTATACCCGTCATCTTTCAAGTTGCCTCTTTGTTGGCTGCACTCACTCACCCCGGTCACATAGTTATCTATGCTCCCGGAGATTCGCTCCCTTGCCGCCGCGATCCATCTTGAAATCCATAGGGTATATACCTGTAACCGTAAAATGAGCGGATATTACATCCGCTCAGTCACCATAGCTAACGCCTGCTCCACAACAGAAATATCTGCGCCCGGTTTATGTGCATTCTCACTAAGATGACGACGCCACTGGCGTGCTCCCGGAATCCCTTGAAAAATACCTAAAATATGACGGGTAATATGCCCTAAATATGTTCCTTTTGATAGTTCCTGCTCTATATAAGGATAAAGTGCTTTGACCACCGCAACGATATCAACTACCGGCATTGAAGCATCAAATAATTCATGATCAACCTGTGCCAGAATAGACGGGTTCTGATAAGCCTCACGCCCAATCATAATGCCATCTACATGTTGTAAATGCTGTTTCGCTTCTTCCAGCGATTTAATACCGCCATTAATAGCAATCGTTAATTGAGGGAAATCCTTTTTCAATTGATAAACTCGTGGGTAATCCAGCGGTGGAATCTCACGGTTCTCTTTTGGGCTCAAGCCAGAAAGCCAAGCTTTACGGGCATGAATGGTAAATATATTGCAGCCACTGCGTTGCACAACAACATCAATAAAATCACATAGGAATTGGTAACTGTCCTGTTCATCAATACCGATACGGGTTTTAACTGTCACTGGCACATTTACCACATCCTGCATGGCTTTAACGCAATCAGCGACCAGTTCAGCTTCCCCCATCAGACAAGCACCAAAACGACCATTTTGCACCCGATCAGAGGGACAACCGACGTTTAGATTAATTTCATCATAGCCACGTTCCTGAGCAATCTTCGCACAATGCGCCAACGCCTGCGGATCACTGCCACCCAGTTGTAATGCTATCGGATGTTCTTGTTCGCTGTATGCCAGATAATCGCCTTTACCATGAATAATCGCCCCGGTCGTCACCATTTCGGTATATAACAGCGTTTGCTGACTTAATAAACGATGGAAATAACGGCAGTGACGATCTGTCCAGTCTAACATGGGAGCTACAGAGAAACGGTTAGGACTATATTTGACCGTTTCTTTATCTTTCTCGCTGAATTTAAACGTTTTTTCAATTTCTTTACTTTGATGCATTGCTATACTTTTAGATTATTTTGACATTCTCAATACCCCATAAATAGAGGGATATAAAGCAGAGAATGATATTAAATTATGGCCTACTATAACATAGAGAAACGTCCCCGTACTGATGACACTATTAGGTATCGTTGACAATTGACGTAAGAAGTATCGCAGGTGATTTAAGATAGAACCGTACAATTTGCTATCAAGAATCTTTTGGGGAAAGCCCACCCAGAGTACGTTTACTACTTTAGTATAATTATTTCGGCTTTAAGGGATAAACGGGACCAAAGTCCCATTCCTTTTACTGATATTGAACGTAAGTTAATAACCGCGCCACACGCTACTGCATAACGTTCCAAAGTCTTCATACTTGCGCCAAGACTTCCGAGGTTACCTGATTATTCCTATTTTCTCCCTCAATTTGACTACACATTGTCCTTCTATCTATGTTAGTTCATATCCATATAGGTATAAATCAATGCACAGAATCTCGCGTAATGAAACCTCTTTATTGGGTTGGTAGTAGTAAAAAAGCCCTCCAGTCGCTTCCCGATGATGTTCAAGACATTTTTGGTTATGCCCTACATGTTGCACAGACTGGAGGAAAACATTCGCAGGCCAAGCCATTGAAAGGATTTGGTGGTGCCGGTGTATTAGAAGTCGTAGAAGACTATACCCTATGGATTTCAAGATGCATCGCGACGGCAAGGGAGTGAATCCCCGGGAGCATAGGTAACTATGTGACCGGGGTGAACGAGTGCAGCCAACAAAGAGGCAACTTGAAAGATAACGGGTATACATTGGTGACACCTACCGGGCGGTATAACTGCTATCTATGTTCTGCATGTATTTCAGAAGAAATCATCGACAGGGATAGCAACACCTAAGCCAGATACGGATAAAATTCGTGAACGATTGAAAATCGCAGAAAACCATGCCAGAGGAACATAATATGAACCACAATATCGAAGTCAGCAGCGGTAACATTTATGCCGATCTTGGTACGGCAGATGCCGAAGAAATGCAAGTCAAAGCACTTTTTCTTGATACAACTTTCACAATAGCCCAATCTTCTGTGCTATTTTTTACCTGCCGTAGAAATACTTAAACCCGGCTCCTGTCAACAACTCTGTTTACAAAAGATAATCAACAATTAAGAATTAAGTTTAAAATCGGATATCCCCAAAAAATCAAACAAGTCAATTTTTTGGGGAGAGTAGATTGAAAAATTGCGTTTATTTATCCCTCTGGTTTTTCCGGCCAATCAATATCCATTGCCTGTGAAACATCTATCCGATTCAGTATTACCCTATATTCTTTCCATGCCAATAAAGCTATTTCCTCTTCCTCAGTCGCAATACCTAAATCAACAGCATCTTGCAATGGTGCAATTTGATTTGTTGCCTCAGCGATGAGTTGTTGTTTTTGGAGTTCAGCATATTGCCGTAATTCATCTTTCGTTGGCGGAGGAATATCTGCCCATTCCGGCAAACCGTTTTTATTTGCTACACGGTGTTTTCCTTCTGGCGCATTATTAGCAGCATATTCCTGATAAATATCATTACTGACTTCTATAATATCATCCGGCAGTGAACCAGCAGCAATATAATTTTGTTTCAATTCTACCGGATAGAAAGCATTTGTTTTTGCACTGTAATAATACATAATTAATATCCTATCGCTATCCAAAAGAATGGGCTATCCCATTTGGCATTTACCCAAGAATTTAATAAATCGAAAGATGAATTATCAATTACATTTACATAGCCAACAGATGCCCCCATAAAACCCATTTTACTTTGAATAGCATTAATATTGACGGCGTAATGCGTATTGGAAAAACTAATTGGTAATTGAATACGTTCTATATAGCCAGCATCAATGACCTTAGTACGCCCCCATTGATAGATAACGCCTGTATCTCCACATCTCCACCAACCATTAATCGCTTTACTGGCACTATTCCTATTACCTTTGGCATTAACTTCATTGTCTACTTCTTCTTTTGTGTATACCCCGATATCCACGGCATCCAGATCAATATCCGCAGACAACTCCTTACCATTCACCTGCCGGATATTAGGCACTCTGCTATTAATACTTTCACTTAACGAAGTTATCATGTCCTGGACAAGCTTTTGTGTGACTGCCAGAGTATTACTATCACCAAGTACATCTGTAAGTTGAATAACACCTTTTTGTGTTAATGAAGCACTTGGAATCTCGGTTAAAGCTTTTTGCTCTAAAGCGATATTTAATTGGGTGGTGAGCTTGTCTATATCGCCATCATCCAAAACATCATCACTACATTGTGTAGAGATAAAATTAGCCACCACCGATGATATCGTTGACGACTGACGCAAAACCTTATTTAATAAACCAATGGAAATAATATTAGGGGGAATTCCCGTATTCAATTCCTGACTTTCTTCATATTCTCCTTGAGAAACAACATTAGCATCCTGACTAATAGAAAAAGCTTTAAAGTCATTTTTATTACTCATGAGTTCTCCTTAAGGAAAAAACTTATTTTTTCATTAAATAAAACTTTGAATTAATGAAAATCAAAATATCTACTTGATCATCGTATATAATTTTTAGATCGCATTTCAATAATAGCCTTTTTCTGATAAAGAATGATGAAATATTTTTATAACTTAGAGAAATTAATTATTTTCTTATAGTTGATGCCGTTAATAGATCAATACCTGAAGCCAAATTTATACCTAAACTATTCATTTACATTCAGCATCCGAAAGTCCCTCTATTTGAACCATTCCCCAAAAATTCAGGTAAGCAGAGAAAATAAGCCACCATGTTTTAATCTGAGTTTTGTGATGCTCCTCTCACAACAAAAAACCGACAGTTCCAATAGGATCGATCAGCTTATAAAAACATTATTGAGGATTTATTAGCTTGAATTATTCAGAATAGGTCTATTCTTAATATGTGGACAAACTCTATTGTCAATACTTATTAAACCTACTAAGTAAGGGAAAATTATATGCCATCAAGAAGAGACGTCATAGTTGGAGGATTAAGTCTTGCTGCTGCCAGTACACTATCCGCTGCATCCTCAGCCAACGCCGCAACTGCTAACATAAAACCGACAAGAGCCTATAAAACAAATAGTGCAGAAAAATCCCTTGATATTATTAATCTTTATGACTTGGAAGAAGAAGCGCGTAAATTGATTCCAGCCCCCCAATTTGGCTATATCAGCAGCGGTTCAGGTGATGAATGGACTCTACGTGAAAACACCAGAGCCTTTGACGATTTCCAAATTATTCCCCGCTATCTCGCAGGAGTAAAAGAGCCTGACACAACAACCGAATTGCTCGGCAGTAAAGTGGATATGCCTATTTTCATTCCCCCAATGGCAGCACATGGGCTATCTCATACTACCGCTGAATTGGGAACAGCGAGAGGCGCTGCCGCTGCCGGTACCCTGTTTACTGCACAAACTCTATCTAATTCACCTCTTGAAGAGATAGCGAAAGTGAGTAATGGCCCCAAATGGTTCCAAATTTATTTTACCAAAGATATGGGCATTACCCGCGAAATGATACGCCGAGCCAAAGCGATGGGGGCAACCGCAATCGTCTTTACGGTCGATTTAGAGTGGAGTGGTAATAGAGAAACCGATAAACGTAATAAATTTGTCTTCCCACATTCATTACCATTTCCTAATATTCCAGGCGTTCCCGCAGGAGCAACCTTATCAGAGATTACAACGCTATTTAAACGGGATCTTGATTTTAATGACCTCGAATTCCTCGCCAAAGAATCAGGTCTTCCAATCATCGTGAAAGGCATTCAATCTGCCGAAAATGCTAAAGAGTGTATTAATCACGGTGCCGCAGCGATTCAAGTTTCTAATCACGGTGGCCGGCAGTTGGATACTGTCCCGGCAGCAATTGCTTCATTACCGCACATTATTGAAGCTGTTGGATCTAAAATTCCAGTCTATCTAGACGGAGGCATCCGCCGTGGTACCCATGTGTTTAAAGCGCTCGCATTGGGTGCCAAAGCTGTCGCTATCGGTAGGCCCATTTTGTATGCGCTGGCATTGGGTGGAGCGCCAGGCGTAACTTCCATTTTAAACCTGCTGAAGGATGAGCTGAAACTTAGCATGAAGCTGGCAGGATGTGCAGCCATTAAGGATATAGAGAGAAAATTTATTAGTTTGATTTAACCCATTAACTAATAAAGCAAATATTGGCCCCGTTTCATTTGAAACAGGTGATTTCAGGAAACGGGGTAAATTATGTTACCTTTAGAAATAATAGATACCATAATGAAAAAATCCGTTCTCTCACTTTACACCATTATTTCCTATTATTAATTATCGGCTTCCCCTTGAAATGTTCTTCAAGGGGAAATGTTTCATGTAAATATTAATGGAGTACACGAGACGCTGGCAGCTCAGTAATATCAAATTCATAACTTTGTTGTTCTTCCATGTTACTGCGTAAAACATCTTCTACTAATGCAGAAAAACCTGTCATCATCTGCCTTTCCATAATAACGCCTTTTGGTTCAGGCCACGGCAAACTAGCAATTGGCCAGTCACAATGTGACTTATAATAATTAAATTGTTCCAGCCGCTCTTTAGACCGATCAAAATCATTACTCCAGTAAGCATTGCCTAGCCGAAAGTTTGTATAAAACTCATCAAAACTACCGAAGATTTCATAAATATAATCAGCGGTTTTCAGCATATTTTTCCATGCGACTTCTTCACTGATATAACCGGCACAAAAACAGTTACGACTTAAAACAATTGCAAGCCACAAATCAAATCCCCACACTAATGCCGGAGGGCGTTCATTAATAGGTTTGGCACATTTATGAATATAGTCAGGTGTTACTTCAACTAATTTGGCAAGCACTTTAAACATTTTCCCATCACTAAGAGCAGCATCAATAGCAAAATGTTTTGAATGTACCCCCTCCCACAAACCTGTTAGCATTTTCATATACCCTTCTTCATCAAGAATTCCCCAGTCGCTGTATAATTGGGATTGATGTTCCTGAGTCGGAGATAATGGAAGCAGACAGTAACGATAGCTATCATGGGCAACCCGTGACTGTAGAGGATAATGCTCTAGAGTTTCACTCCAAAAACCTAGCCAATAGTCACTAACAATATTTAGTCGTAATACCTGACGCTTATCTTCTGGTAAAAGAGATAAACCTGCTTGTTGATAATAACGCCGTTGTTCCCATTCTGGGCGCTTAACAATACGATAAATAATAACCGAGAGTAACATTACGCCAAATAATGCTATACCGCCTACTTGTGCCAGAAGTAAATAGTCCGTATCAGGGACAGATACATTACCTATTATAAATAAAACAATTGCTACAGATAATACAATACCCAAACATACTGCAATTACAAATAAAATATTAATCAACGTATATAATGCACTTAGAAAAGGCAACTTTCTTTTTTCAGAGATAATATGCTTCATTACCTGATAGCCTTTAACGGGGAACTGTCTATAATGAGGCTGATTTTGTAAAAGCTCTTTCATCACAAATGCTTCCTTTCCGAAAATTATCTGTCATATACGATAATTCTTGTCTGTATTATCATAAACTTCAAGAAAACATTATTTTTGCTACTGAGTACCAATTTAGCCAAATTAACTCCATCAGGGGACAATCACAATGAACTTTTCTGGATAATATTTTCTATTGAAGAAACATGATAACATTACAATATTATCATCGTACTGGTTGTAAGAGGCGTAATGAAATTGATTAATCAAAAAAAGTTACTGGAACAGGCCGAAGTTATTTGCCAGGCTCGTGGAGTCCGCTTTACTCCGCAGCGGCTTGAGGTTCTGCGTCTCATTTCAGAGCAACCCGGGGCAATCAGTGCTTATGATTTACTGGATTTGCTACGGGAAGCAGAACCACAGGCCAAACCACCTACCATATATCGGGCACTGGAATTTCTGTTGGAACAGGGGTTTATTCATAAAATAGAATCCACCAACAGTTATGTCCTATGTCACCATATTGAACAGCCAAGCCACACTTCAGCAATGTTTATTTGTGACCGTTGTGGTTCTGTTACAGAGCGAGATGGTGGAACCGTTGAATCCGCCATCCAACAGTTAGCAAAAACAGCCGGGTTCAGTTTACGCCATACCATCATCGAAGCGCATGGCTTATGTTCACCTTGTGAAGAGATCGAATCCTGTATTAAACGAGATGAGTGCCAGCATGACCACAGAATTGAAGGAAGTAAAAAGAAATAGATATACCCGTCATCTTTCAAGTTGCCTCTTTGTTGGCTGCACTCACTCACCCCGGTCACATCGTTCGCTATGCTCCCGGGGATTCGCTCCCTTGCCATCGCGAAGCATCTTGAAATTCATGAGGTATAGTAAGTAGATACTTACTTTTGGTACAGAGTCAGACTGAAATAAACAACCGCAGAATCACGTTTAAGATAATTACAACGATAAATTCAACAACATGATTCTGTCGGAATATTGCAATTCTTTAACAATTCCAAAAACAACAACTTGATATTTTACTATCAGGACCAGTTAGCGTTACGAATCACCCCAACCGCCAATCCTTCAATTGTCAGGCTCTGCTCACGCAAATCCACCACAATTGGCTTAAATTCGGGGTTTTCTGCCAACAATTCAACTTTATTTCCAGTCTGTTTAAAACGTTTTACCGTTACTTCATCTTCAATGCGGGCAACAATAATCTGCCCATTACGAACATCTTGTGTTTTATGCACAGCCAGCAGATCACCATCCATAATCCCAACATCTTTCATAGACATTCCGCTGACCCGCAACAGGAAATCTGCACTTGGCTTAAACAATGCAGGATCAACCTGATAATGACTTTCAATATGCTCCTGTGCCAACAGTGGTTCACCTGCGGCTACACGGCCAATTAACGGTAAACCAGATTCTTCCAACAGCAAACGGATTCCCCTAGATGCCCCTGCAACAATCTCTATCACCCCTTTACGAGCCAATGCTTTTAAATGCTCTTCAGCCGCATTAGGTGAACGAAAGCCAAGACGTGCTGCAATTTCAGCACGCGTTGGCGGCATACCTGTTTGCGAAATATGGTCACGCACCAAGTCATAAACTTGCTGCTGCCTTGCGGTAAGTGCTTTCATTTCGTCCCCTGTTTGTTTATACAGTCAATATGTAAGTATATACAGCTAAATAACGATTGGGAACCTACTAAGGCAGAAAATCAGCCAATTATAATATAATACCTAATTATTAAACCAAATCAGACCATAAAATAGCGCCAAAGGATGGTTCCCCAGACAATTAATGACAGCATCATCGTCAGAAAGACAGCCGCCGATCCCATATCTTTCGCACGACCGGACAATTCATGGAACTCACTGCCAATACGGTCAACAACGGCTTCAATAGCACTATTCAGGATTTCCATAATCAACACCAGCATCACTGAACCAATCAGTAAAATGCGTTCAATAGCGCCGATATCCAGATAAAATGCAACCATCATAGCCAATATCGCTAAAATTATTTCCTGACGGAAAGCCGCTTCATTTTGCCATGTTGCCCTAATACCCTTCACCGAATATACGATTGCTTTAATGATACGGGCCAAGCCCTTGGATTGATTCGCCATAAATTATTCACACCAAAAATAAGGTTATTTGACACTTTCCACTCTTATTATTGTCTTAACACAACAGATCTCAACACCCGTTTCTGGTATGCTGGCAACGTGTTGCTAACAAGAGGCTTCAA
Organism: Photorhabdus sp. RM96S; assembly: GCF_042879335.1. Lineage (NCBI taxonomy): Bacteria > Pseudomonadati > Pseudomonadota > Gammaproteobacteria > Enterobacterales > Morganellaceae > Photorhabdus > Photorhabdus sp. RM96S. The sequence goes on from NZ_JBHFKT010000026.1 coordinate 42,285, forward strand.
GATATTTATGTCAAGTTGGCGTAAAATATATTATAAATTATTGAATTTACCACTAAAAATACTGGTAAAAAGCAAACTTATCCCTACAGATCCGATTACTGAATTGCGGCTCGATACGACACGCCCAATTCTGTACGTACTACCGTATCACTCCAAAGCAGACTTACTGGCATTACGTCAGCAATGTCTTGAGCAGGATCTGCCGGACCCATTAAATTTACTGGAGATTGGTGACACTGAACTTCCCAGCTATGTCTTTATCGATAATGGTCCACGTGTATTCCGCTATTGTGCACCAAAGCAGGAATCCGTAAAAATTTTCCATGATTATCTGGATCTGCATCGCAATAATCCCAATCTGGATATTCAAATGCTGCCAGTTTCTGTCATGTTCGGCCGTTCCCCCGGGCGCGAAGGGCAGAGCACACCACATTTGCGGCTACTCAATGGTATCCAAAAATTCTTTGCTATTCTCTGGCTAGGCCGAGATAGTTTTGTGCGCTTTTCAAACACAGTATCTCTACGCTATATGGCAACTGAGCATGGTACTGACAAGACTATTGCCCATAAGCTGGCTCGTGTGGCACGAATGCACTATTCACGTCAACGCCTGGCAGCCGTTGGCCCACGCCTGCCGGTTCGGCAAGAGCTGTTTAACAAATTGCTGGCTTCAAAAGCAATAGAAAAGTCAGTCTCTGATGAGGCCCGTACCAAGAAAATCTCACATGAGAAAGCCCGACAGAATGCCATTAACATGATGGAAGAGATTGCTGCGAATTTCTCTTATGAAACGTTACGGCTGTCAGGCCGTGTACTAGGTTGGACCTGGAACCGTCTGTATCAAGGGATCAATGTTCACAATGCTGAACGCATCCGCCGTCTGGCACAGGATGGTCACGAACTGGTTTATGCGCCCTGCCACCGTAGCCACATGGATTATTTGCTGCTCTCCTACGTGCTCTACCATCAGGGCTTGGTACCGCCCCATATTGCCGCTGGCATCAACCTAAATTTTTGGCCGGCAGGGCCAATATTCCGCCGCCTTGGTGCATTTTTCATCCGCCGCACATTTAAGGGTAATAAGCTCTACGCCACGATATTCCGGGAATATCTAGGTGAATTATTTGCCCGAGGTTATTCTGTTGAATACTTTATGGAAGGCGGTCGCTCCAGGACAGGTCGCTTACTCGATCCCAAAACGGGTACGCTGTCCATGACGTTACAGGCGCTGTTGAGAGGCGAATCACGCCCAATTACCATTATTCCGATTTATATCGGCTACGAGCATGTGATGGAAGTTGCCACCTATGCCAAAGAGCTGCGTGGTGCAACCAAAGAGAAAGAGGGCTTTTTCCAGATGATACGCGGTTTGCGCAAACTTCGTAATCTGGGGCAAGGCTACGTCAACTTTGGCGAACCCATCCCGTTGATCCAATACCTTAACAACCATGTTCCTAGCTGGCGCGATTCTATTGATCCAATAGAATTCCATCGCCCCGAATGGTTCAATCCGACAGTCAGTCAACTGTCTGAGAAGATTATGGTAAACATCAACAACACAGCGGCGGCTAACGCAATTAACTTGTGTTCCACTGCCCTGCTTTCGTCACGTCAGCGAGCACTCACTCGTGAGCAACTGCTTGAGCAACTGGATTGTTATATACAGCTCATGCACAATGCGCCTTACGCTGCTGATGTCACCGTACCAAAGAAAACCGCGGAGGAGTTGCTAGAACACGCTCTGCAAATGGATAAGTTCGAGGTAGACAAAGACAGCATGGGTGACATTATCATTCTGCCACGTGATCGTGCAGTTTTGATGACCTACTACCGCAACAATATTCAACATCTATTAGTACTGCCATCACTGATTGCCTGCATCGTTATTCATCATCGCCGTATCAGCCGCGAAGCGCTGTTAAGCCAGGTCGCGATCATTTATCCACTCCTTAAAGCCGAGCTGTTTATGCGTTATAGCAAAACAGAGCTGCCAGAAGTGGTTAATACGCTGATCAACGAACTGACCCGCCAGTGCCTTATCTGTAACAAGGAGCATGGCATGCTGGTGCTTAATCCAGCACGTATCCGCCCCCTGCAATTGCTGGCAGCTGGCATCCGTGAAACACTGCAACGTTATGCCATCACACTCTCTTTACTGAACGCCAACCCAGTAATCAGCCGGGGAGTGCTGGAAAAAGAGAGTCGGATGTTAGCGCAACGTTTGTCGGTATTACATGGCATCAACGCACCTGAATTCTTTGATAAGGCGGTATTTACTACGTCGGTCCATACACTGCGTGAAGAAGGTTATATCAGTGACAGTGGTAATGCGATTACGGCAAATACCCAGGAGCTGTATCAGGTATTAGGTGAACTGATGTCACCTGAGATTCGTCTTACTATCGAGAGCGTCAGTTTGCCACCAGAGCATAACGATACCGACGAGAGTACTAAGGAAGGATAATCTTCTTAAATACTGGTGATAATGGTTGTTATTCACATTATCACCAGATGTTTCAGACATAGCTGAAGAAGATGCCAAGGAATAGTACCAGACCAACGTAGTTATTATTGAGGAATGCCTGGAAACAAAGCTCTCTTTCCCGACCAGCGAGCAGTTTCTGCTGATAAATAAATAAAGTGCCCGCAAGCAACAGTGACCAATAGTAGATACCGCCCAGATTCATCATATAACCCACCAGCACCAGCACCAGTAACATAGCGAGTTGCAATAATCCAATAATCAACTTGTCGAAACGACCAAACAGAATGGCGGTGGACTTCACGCCAATTTTTAGATCATCATTTCGATCGATCATCGCATACTGTGTATCATAAATAACTGACCAGAAGATATTAACCAGAAATAACAACCAACACTCTAGTGGTAAGGACTCACTAACTGCCGCAAATCCCATAGGAACAGCCCAACCGTAAGCGGCTCCCAGTACAAACTGAGGAAGATGACTAAACCGTTTAACAAAGGGGTAAAGCCAAGCCAGAGCCAAGCCAACGACTGACAACCAGATAGCCATTTTATTCAGGGTCAGCACCAACCCGAAAGAAACCAGCGCCAGTACGACAAATAGGATCTTGCTCTCTTTCTCGCTGATAGCACCACTCGGCAGAGGACGTGTTTTTGTGCGTTCAACATAACCATCAAATTTTCTGTCAGCAAAATCATTGATTGCACACCCTGCCGCACGCATCAGAAACACACCGACAGTAAAGATCAATAATATGTGCATATCTGGAATCCCTTTCCCAGCTATCCATAAAGCCCAGAAAGTCGGCCACAACAACAATAATGCACCTATAGGTTTATCAATGCGCACTAAACGGCAATAGGCCTGCCATTTACTTTGCGCCATACTTCCCGCCACTTCTGTTTCCCCCTTTTAAATTTTACCTTTTATACACAGGTGATTCAGGTAAAAAGACTTCGGTTAATAATAATGGCTTGCCTGATAACCTCAGCAATGATCGTCTTGCCCAACGGTTGCCCTGCTGCCCTACATGAATATAGTCCCGCGTCAATTTATTACCACTAAAAAGATATCGCCCCAGTGGGACTGTTCCTAAATCAACCAAACTTTCATCAGGACCGGTTAATGTTGCTTCAGGGATTAACGTCCGCCCCAATAGCCAAGGGATATTATCACCACACAGTACGATCTCACGCAGCCAATATCGTTGACCCGTTAGCAAACGCTCACTTTCATCAGAAAGTTGTTCCTCGGTAATAAAACATTCTCTGAATGGTATGATACGAACACAGTTGCAGTATTGCTCAAAACGGCGGGTCATTGAGCCCAACTCCATCAACCAGTCTAAAACCTCATCAGGCAAAACGGGCGAATCTACCGAAAGCCACTGAATAGGCACCATTGTTAATATTGAGTCAGTTGACATACGCTTTTCCATTAGGACAAATTTCTTTCATCCGACAGTACAATTGATAACCGCAGAGAATACCACGTTGCAGGTATACAGAATAAAAAGTTATAACAAATTCTATATACCCTATGGATTTCAAGATGCATCGCGACGGCAAGGGAGTGAATCCCCGGGAGCATAGATAACGATGTGACCGGGGTGAGCGAGTGCAGCCAACAAAGAGGTAACTTGAAAGATGACGGGTATAAATATTGTTGACCCAAAATAAGCGAATTATGATGAATATAATTCGCTCATATCAATTAAGTTTCTGACTCAGAATAAGTGATTAACGCCATGCTTTAAAACGGTTAATCAACCCATTTGTCGAGCTATCGTGGCTGACAACCCTATTATCATCCTTAAGTTCTGGCAAAATACGGTTAGCCAATTGCTTACCCAATTCAACTCCCCACTGGTCAAAAGTAAAGATGTTAAGAATCGCCCCTTGCACAAATATTTTGTGTTCATACATGGCAATCAACACCCCCAAGCTAAATGGGGTAATTTCACGTAACAGAATAGAATTAGTCGGGCGATTTCCTTCAAACACTTTAAATGGCGCAACATGTTCAACTTCAACCGCCGTTTTACCATTGGCGACAAATTCAGCATCCACCTGCTCACGAGATTTACCAAAGGCTAATGCTTCTGTCTGAGCAAAAAAGTTAGATAACAATTTGCTGTGATGATCACTCAATGGGTTATGGCTGATGGCTGGCGCAATAAAATCGCAAGGGATCAGTTTAGTTCCCTGATGGATAAGCTGATAAAACGCGTGCTGACCATTTGTTCCAGGCTCTCCCCAGATGATTGGGCCGGTTTGGTAATCCACTGGATGACCATTGCGATCGACATATTTACCATTGGATTCCATATTGCCTTGCTGAAAATAGGCAGCAAAGCGATGCATGTACTGATCATATGGCAGAATCGCTTCAGTTTCTGCGCCAAAGAAATTGTTGTACCAAATACCAATTAACGCCAGCAATACAGGAATATTCTGCTCAAATGGAGTATTGGCAACATGCTGATCCATTGCATGCGCGCCACTAAGCAATTGTTCAAAATTTTCAAACCCAACAGAGAGTGCGATAGACAAACCAATCGCTGACCACAACGAATAACGGCCGCCAACCCAATCCCAAAACTCAAACATATTTTTGGTATCAATACCAAATTGCTTAACTTCCTGTCCATTTGTGGAAAGCGCCGCAAAATGCTTTGCAATATGCCCTTCATCACCCGCACTTTTTAGGAACCAGTCACGGGCAGAATGAGCATTGGTCATCGTTTCCTGAGTAGTGAACGTCTTGGAAGCAATGAGAAACAGCGTCGTTTCCGGGTTAAGTGCTTTCAAGGTTTCTGCAATATGGGTTCCATCAACATTAGAAACAAAATGCATATTCAAGTGATTCTTATAAGGTTTCAGCGCTTCCGTCACCATATAAGGGCCAAGATCTGAACCACCGATACCGATATTCACCACATCAGTAATCACCCTACCGGTATAACCTTTCCACTCGCCATTAATTACGCGTTCACTGAAATCTTTCATTTTTGCCAACACCGCGTTGACTTGCTGCATAACATCTTCCCCATCAACCACAATCGGGGTGTTGCTACGATTACGTAGCGCAATATGCAATACAGCGCGATCTTCCGTACGGTTAATTTTCTCACCCGAAAACATACCGCGAATCGCCCCGGCAACATCCGTCTCTTTAGCAAGTGCCTGTAATTTTTCTAATGTCTCCGTTGTGATGCGATTTTTTGAAAAATCTACCAGGATCTGGTCATCGAATGTTGCTGAGAACTTAGCAAAACGATTTGGTTCCTGTTCAAACAATTCACGTAGGTGAATATCCTTTATCTGCGCAAAATGTTGTTCTAACGCTTTCCAAGCTGAGGTTTGACTAGGATTGATGTTTTTCATAGCTATGCTCTCTATCAACTGACTGTAATTAATTGGGAGTTAAAGAAAGATTGTAACCTGTAATTCTGTGATTCGAGCCTCTTTTCCTTTAATCGCTGATATTGGTCAAAACGATTAAGTTTTTCTAGTTCCATTTGCCGAAGCGTACAAAAAACAATCGGCCCTCTCTACTATCCTCAATTTATTTTATGATTTTCATCGCGTCATGAAAGATATTGATGTCACTCTTCACTCCATTGACTCAAACCCGTTAACCCGATATTTCTAAAAGACTATCCAGTTAACAGAAGGTTATCGCAATGAGTGCTGTTTCATCCCAATGCCCAGAAATTGGCGGGCATGTAGTCGCAAAATTTGGTGGTACCAGCGTGGCAAATTTCGATGCCATGAATAACAGTGCAGATATCGTACTGGCAAATAAAGCAGTGCGTGTGGTTGTGCTGTCTGCTTCTGCCGGTATAACAAACTTATTAGTTACATTAGCGGAAGGCTGCGATGCAGATAAGCGGGCTGACTACTTGAAACAGATCCACTCCATTCAATACGCAATTATTGATCGTTTGCATGAATCCGATACGATTCGTCAAGAGATTGATCGTCTACTGGAAAATCTTAAAACCCTTGCTAAAGCCGCATCTCTGGCAACCTCTGCGGCTCTGACAGATGAATTAGTCAGCCACGGTGAACTGATGTCCACACGATTGTTTACCGAATTGCTCCGCCAGCGAGGGAAAAATGCCGAATGGTTTGATATACGCAAAGTGATGTATACCGACGATAGTTTTGGCCGTGCAGAACCAAACCATGAACAACTTCAATCGTTGGCAACGGAACATCTCTTACCACATCTGAAAAATAGCCTGGTTGTCACCCAAGGTTTTATTGGTCGTGAAGAGAACGGCCGTACCACTACACTGGGGCGCGGTGGCAGCGATTATACTGCGGCACTCTTGGGAGAAGCCCTTGGCCTGAAACGCGTTGATATCTGGACAGATGTTCCGGGCATTTATACCACTGACCCGCGAGTCGTTCCAACTGCCCAACGAATTGATAAGATTGCCTTTGATGAAGCGGCGGAGATGGCAACCTTTGGCGCCAAAATCCTACATCCGGCAACCCTGTTTCCTGCTATTCGCTGTGGCATTCCAGTATTTGTCGGCTCTAGCAAAAACCCACAGGCCGGCGGTACGCTGGTTTGTGATACCACAGAAGCCCCACCACAGTTCCGCGCTATTACCCTGCGCCAGAAACAGACGTTATTGACACTACACAGCCTGAAAATGCTACACGCACAGGGGTTTTTGGCTGAAATATTTACCATTTTGTCACGCCATAATATCTCAGTGGATTTGATCACCACCTCCGAAGTCAATGTGGCATTAACACTCGACACCACTGGCTCCGCTAGCACAAATGGCAGCCTGCTGACCAATGCATTGATGACGGAGCTTTCGACACTGTGTCGGGTTGAAGTGGAAGAAGATCTGGCGCTGGTGGCAATTATTGGTAATCAGCTTTCTCAAACCAACGGATTAGGAAAAAAGGTTTTTAGTGTGCTGGAAAGATTCAATCTTCGTATGATCAGTCATGGCGCCAGTAACCATAACCTATGCTTGCTTGTTCAAGGTAAAGATGCAGAGCAAATTGTTCAAACACTTCATCAGCGTTTGTTTGAATAAGTATAATTTTTCAGGTATTTGATATTTCGCTCAGCCAAAAGACTGAGCGGAATCTTATACTACACTGCTACAGCAACCTCATAATAGTAATACTCCCTCTTTCTTCATTTTCTTTAGTACGGAAATGCAGATTCACCGGCAGGATCATGAAAAATTTATTTTAATTTTTCTATCTCTTTTTAAATAGTTTCTGTTGTAAATCCCTGTGTGAATTAGTTAGCATTTTCACTTACACATTTAATTATATTGAGGGATGGAAAATCACAGGGAGATTTTAAAAAAACATTATTTTCTCATTTATTAGGGAAATTATACGTAGAACAATTATATGATCTTGATAAAAAAAGGGCTATCAATTAGTATGCATGAAGATTAAAACTGAAGTATTGATATTCCATACTGCCTAATAACAATATGAAAAATCAATCAAATGAAATGAGAAACAACAGTGATATTAGCAAGCAAATGTACTTTAGCTTGTGCGGTAGCTATTACGAATATCAATAAATCATACAAATATAATCTTGGTATAAAAGGATCATATATGGAACTTGAGCAGCAAGTATTATCGATAGTCAACAAGATTGCCAGAAAAAATGTTGAGTTAGATGATGAACTTTTGAAGCAAAATTTAATAGATTCAATCACTACAGTCGATCTCATTCTGGCATTACAAGAGGAATTCGATTGCTACATATCAGCAACTGATGCTGAATCTATTCTCGAAACCCCTAAATCAATTATCAATTATTTAAACAACTTAAAATGATGTTAAAAAAGATATCTATTAATATTGCAGCGTTATTATTCGCAGCAATTATTTTTTCATCTATTATTATATTTATAAACAATTTCAACTCGAAAATAGTAGAATACAAATATATTGAAGACGATAGTAAATCGATCAACTATATACCTACTATTACAGATCAACACAATGCCATTGATTTCTCAAAAGAAAAATTACTTGAATACGGATTTAAAAATAATCATGTTATTTTATTTGGATCTTCTGAATTAACAAGTAGAACACATAAATTCATTCCATACCATTTTTTAACAAAAAATTTAAACATTCCCACAATAGGCATTGGTAAAGCGCATTTTGAATTATTAGCAATTTATGGTTATTTATCAGCTTATCAAGAATATTTAAATAAGGATAGTAGAATTGTTATTATTCTATCTCCGGGATGGTTTGAAAAAACAGATCTACTACCACAAGCATACAATTCTCATTTTCCATCCTATATCGCAAATAAACTCGCAAATGATGAAAATGCAAAAAATATATTTTCAAACTATCTCAATGAAAACAAAGATAACTTTGAAAATCTAAATTCTACCCAATTAAAGTTAATTCATAAAGACAATATAATAGCGTCGTCAGTTGCAAACATTTTAGATTATATAGCAGAGGCAAGAATAAATATCAAAAACATAATAACCGACAATCATGCAATTAAAGCTGACAATATTTATGTCCTTCATAAAGATCCTTTAATGAAAAAACAATTTAAAATTGTCAATACCGAAGTTCAATGGCTAGATTTAGCTAATGATGCTAAAAATATTGAACTTAACAATATGAGCAAAGAGACGCAATGGGTAAATAAAAAATACTATGAAAAGTATGTAAAGGATAAAAAAAGTAAAAAAGCTTTTCCTAATGGCATCAATTACAGCAAAGAAATGCATGCTCTTGACAACTTATTAGATTTATTATCGAAATATAATGTAGATGCTCTATTTATTATGCAGCCATTAAACCCTTATGTATACACAGATACAAATAACTTTAATCCCGTTGAAAATATTATATCAGAGAAAATAAAATCTCACGGCATGGGATATTTAAATCTTATTGAAGAGCAATATCAGCCAGGAGTATTAACTGATATTATGCATATGGGGGAATATGGTTGGTTATTAACTGATAAAGCTATTGTGGAACATTTTGCGAAATGAAATATTTTATAAAGGCTTTTTTATTATATCTTTTTCTAATGCTTACCTTATTTTATCATTCTGATTCTATCGTCAATGGTAGCAGTGAAGTTAAAGTAAAATATGAATATCAGCAATTTTAGAATAAAAAAGGCATAAAAAAACATGTTTGCAAATTTTAACTTTTTCATTTATCTATTTTCAGCCTCATTTGTTTTTTCTTTATTTTTTCTATTTTTTAATAAAAAAATAAACTCTAAAATTGCATTAAGTGTACTTTCTATTATTTGCTGGTGTATTATTTTTAGATATAAAATTTATATACCTATAGCATTATCTGTTTATTTCTATTTAATAACTTTAATTTTCAAAAAGAACATAATTAATAAATTAGTATCTTCTCTGCTAATAATTTCACCTTTATTTTTAGTTAAATTAAATTTGGAATTTAGTCATCTACTTAGTGTTATCGGTTTATCCTTTTTTACATTCAGAGCTATAGATGTCATTTTATTCTCTAGCAAGCAACAGAAAATAGTAATTTATGAATATTTTGCCTATTTATTCCTACCATTAGTTTGGCTGGCTGGCCCTATGTATAGATGGAACAGCTTCAAACGTGATTTACTTGAATTACCAGTGCCAGTCTCTTTAGAAAAATGGTTTGCCGGTGCTGGACAAATATTATATGGTGTAGTTCAGAAATTTTTATTCGCCGCCATTATCTATAACGTATTTTTATCTGACTATATTAATAAAGACACGATTGAATCATACTTAGTAGTTGCTATAAGTTATAGTTTTTACTTATATTTTGACTTTGCAGGTTATACTAATATGGCTTGTGGCGCCGGCAAGCTATTTGGAATAAACTTACCTATTAATTTTCATTATCCAATTTTAGCCAAAAATCCACAGGACTTTTGGCGTAGATTTCATATTAGTTTATCTGAATGGTTAAGAGACGTCATCTTTATGCCATTATATAAGATGCTAATGGAGAAAGAATTTTTCAAAAATCATAGACTTTTTGCCCAGAATATCAGTATTTTCATCACATTATTTTGTATGGGTATTTGGAATGGACTAGAACTTAATTACATTATAAGTGGTGCTTTATTTGGTTCTTACTCAGTAATGCATAACTGTTTAATTAATTACACCAGAGATAAAGAAAATATCGCTAATATCCTAAATAAAAAGATCGTCTCTTTCTTTGGCAGACTGATAACGTTAACTTTAATTTGTTTTTCTTTATATATATTTAGTGGATACAGTTTTATAAAATGAAATATCTCAACGAATATAGTGAATCAAACTTTGATTTATTCATTAACGATAGAATCATAGCGCCTTCTCATCCAGACACCCCCGTCATCGTGGGTTCAGATCAAGTCATTTATTGGCGTGATTTATATGATGAAATTAAAAAGTGGCATTCTAAATATTTAGAATTAAATTTAAACCGCAACACGCCTTTGATCTTATACGGACACAAAGAAGCTAATTTTTTAGTTTCAATTTATGCATGTATAACCTATAAAATCCCATTTATTCCAATCGATATAATTTATCCAACACAACGCTTGTTAGAAATTGCATCACTATCCAACACGCCTTATTACTACGATGTGATTAACAATCAATTCAAAACAACAAACGTTGATTATATTGAATTTGATGAAGATCATGTTGCCTATATCATGTTCACATCCGGTAGCACAGGAAAACCTAAAGGCGTAGTCATTGGACGTGAAAGCGTTTATGATCTTATGCGATGGATGTACAATGATTTCAAACTTGGTGAAAAACCTGTTTTCATGAATCAAGCGCTATTTAATTTTGATTTATCCATGTATGAAACATTTGGCACATTGGTATACGGTGGCACATGTATTTGCATTTCTCAAGAAACAACGACTGATTCTGAAAAATTCTATCAAGTTTTAAATCATTATCAACCAACAGTATGGGTTTCCACACCTTCTTTTTCTTATAAGCAATTGCTATCGCAAAATTTTAATTATTCCTTTTTAAAAAATCTAAAACATTTCCTATTTTGTGGCGAAATTCTAAGTAAAAATCTCGTTAAGTATTTAAGGAAAAGATTTCCATCTGCCATTATCTATAATACTTACGGTCCCACAGAAGCTACCGTGGCAACAACAATAATTGAAATTAGCGATCAACATCTCCATTCGGATATGGAATTATTGCCAATTGGAGAGTCAAGATCAGGCTCGACTCTAACATTAGAAAATGACGAGATTGTCATCTCTGGCGCTCATGTTATGAGAAAATATATTGGCGCTAAAACGGAAGATAATAATAGATTGACCATTAATCAACATGGAATAAGAAATTTTCGAACCGGAGATATCGGCAAATTAATTGACAATATCTGGTATTGCTTTGGCAGGAAAGATAACCAAATAAAACTAAATGGCTATCGCATTGAGCTACATGAAATTGAAGAAAGGCTGATGAATCTTCCCATTGTTGATAGTGCTGTTGTTTTGCCATTAAAAAAAGAAGATGGTTCTATTGTTCGCCTGGTTGCTTTCTGTAAATTCAAAACCATTATTGATAAGGAAAATTTAGTTAACCTTCTTAAAAAGAATTTACCCTCCTATATGATACCCAGTGAATTTATCAATATTGATAACTTTCCAGTCACCAATAACAGTAAAGTCGATACAAAATCTTTACTGTCAAGATATAACAATAATGAATGTGAAATTATAAAATAATTAACAAAAATCCGAAAACAGGAAGGAAAATAAGGTATAAACAACCTATAAAGAAAGAAATAATTTTAAATATATATACCCGTCATCTTTCAAGTTGCCTCTTTGTTGGCTGCGCTCACTCACCCCGGTCACATAGTTATCTATGCTCCCGGGGATTCGTTCCCTTGCCGTCGCGATGCATCTTGAAATCCATAAGGTATATGCTCAGTGAAAATAGGTTCACCATAGAAAACATACCCTATGACAGGTGATCAGCCCAGTATTTTCACCCCAGACTGATCACCTGTTACCTAATATTAAAAAAAGGCTTTTTATAACATTAAATACTGTTGGTCGTTCGCAATGTTGACCATAATGCCTTCATGGCCTTTCCTCTGGGGAAAGCAATATATTCTGGTTCAATTAACGACGGCCGCCAGCTCATTTTATATTGACGTTGCGAAGCAGCAGGATAAACAATACCGCCTTTTGATGACAACCATTTAGCAACTTTATAAAAGATTGCCGAGTCATTGAAATATTCCTCCTCGCCGAACTCCACCAAGGGGGTGAAGCCCAAATGAAGGTAGGAAACTACACCCTCTTTCAGGAAGTCATTAATCGCCGTTTCATTAATAAATTGCATCGTGCCGTCGGGTATATCCGGTTTTTTTCGAGATAGATTATGAAACCATCCCGATGTCTCCCCCCAAGTGTAGCTATAAACAATATATGCCTGAATTTGTTCTCCCTGAGTTGCAATATAGACTCTGTGCTGGCCTGAACTCACTTCCACCGTATTGAAATCAATCACCAATTTTTTCAGGGCCTTAGCGTGTTTTTCTTTCAGCCAAAGCTGATTAATATGTTCTAGTTGTGGTTTAAATCGATAATATTCCTCTTGCGAGCAGATCTCTCGAACGGAAATCCCCGCTCTTCTGGATTTACTGATTTTATTTCTAAGCTGCTGAAACCGTTTGCCTTTCATATCATATCCATCAAGGCTCAATGAATAACTCGCTCCAAGCTGGTTCACAGAAAAGCCATTATTTTTCAACAACACAAAATCACTCTCATCACCGTGCAGAAAAACCGGGAAAGCCCGCTTTTCTCTGGTGAAGTTGAGAAAAGAGTGTAAAAGTGCAGCTCGTTCTTCGCCAGGAGCCAAAATACCGCCTACACACATATGCAGATTTTTGTCCTGAAAGAAACCAATAGCCCCCTTTTGATTAGTAAACCAATATGTTTCACTATTGAACAACAGGCTACTCAACGGGTGCTTTGCATAGCAAAGCACTTTTCTGAGATGGCTGTTGCCAAGAACATCTTGAGCGTTCCCAGTGGCAATAATCTGGGGAGCATCAAGCAACATGCTCATAACGCTCACCTTGATTATTTCGGGAATACTGGACAGGGATGAACCCATGCTTCCTGGCAATATCCCGAATCGCCAATGCATCATTATAATCAATAGATTTACCGATGCTTTGATGAACACTCACCCCTTCAAGCGCCACAGCGATAGTTTCTGATAAACAGGCGAGATTGACCCCCGCAGGTACATCGATCACGTTACAATCGCTATAAACCACTTTCTCAGGCTGATAGACCAATCCCCCCTCGTAAATTTGATGGTTGCCATCACGAATGAAATCGAAAGGTCTGGCCGCATCAAAAACGATGGCAGAATCTTTCAAATAATGTGTATTCAAGAAAGGCTTACCTTCACTTGTTGCCGAAACAATAAAATCAGCCTGACTCAAAGAATGTTCATAACTATCTATCGCTTCCAAACCAAAGGTACCAACGACTTCAAGAACTTGCTGATGTAATATTTGTGCATCTGTCACCCCCGGATTTTGTTTAAAAAGCCATTTTCTCATCTTATCCATGACCGAATCTGGCTGGATAACATCATGAGTCCTTAACACTGCGGAAAGAAGCGCCTTGGTCAGTTCAGAGAGCAATATGCGTGCTTTATTGGGGCGGCTAACCAAGATAATCCGGCCAAAATTATGAGCTAAGCCGATGACTGAAAGCCTGCCTACGGAGCCTCTGGCACCCACTACCGCCAATGTTTGCCGGGATGCATTCTCAATCAACATTGAGCGTATCCCCTCAATCACCGCCACCGCTGTCAGAGAGTTGCCATTAGTCAATATCCGACCCTGCCGATTATTCACCAGGCTATTACCACCATTAGTAATAACCGAGGTATAAGCACCTAAGCCAACGATTTCAGCGCCATTTTTCTCTGCCACATCAAGATATTCCCTCATCAATACCGCCCGTTCTTTCGCTGACAATGCCATCATATCTTCGGGACTAATGGGTGAAAAAATGAGCATACCATTAGCATAGGCCGTTGAACTTTCGACACCAAACTCAATAGCGACATCAGGATTAAAATCGATCGAGGAAACCTGTGTGATCCAATTACCGAGCTGTTTCTGCTGCTCCAGCGTGTAATTCTCCTTTATTGACAAGCAATAAGAATGAGCGAGCTCATTAACCGAAGTGGTATGAATCAAGAAAGCAAATTTCTTACCCTCAATCAATCCAGGAATAGGCGCTTTAATCTGGGCCAAGTTGTTATTTTTTGAAATCGGATAACTCACCGAAGCGGGTGGGAGATCCGCAATAGGTATATCTATCAAGTGTGAAAAAAGAATGTCATATCGTCCATTCTCAACGAGTTGGCATACCTCATCAAAAGCGGTGAAAAACGTCTTAATATCCTCTTTGGAAACGTTAAGCGGTGGCTCAAAACGTACAGAACAAGGGCGAGACATTAACGGCATGGTGAAAAGACCATAATGTTTCAATAAGAAACTACAAATGATATAAGCCAGGCCACCGCTTCTTTGACTGAAATTGATAAATATGTTGGAAGCCGCTTTGCTGTCCTGTATTTCAAGACCACGCATCAACCCAGCCCCGTGCCAGTAAAATTGTTCTGGATATTTAGCAGACAATTGTTCAAGGCATTCATCAACATAACGGCTGACTTCTTGAATATGGGTTAACGCCTTACCATCATCTTTAGTCAGATGCTCGATAACAGCAATCCCCATCGTTGCGGCTAGAACGTTATTGGCAAAAGTGGAGCTATGTTTCCTATCGAACTCGGATAAATAAAACTCATCTGAATATAACATCGCACCAATTGGTGAGATACCTGCCCCCAATGCTTTAGAAAACAGGATAACATCCGGTTTCAAAGCGTAGAGCGTGGCCGCACAAAATGCCCCAAGCCTACCGATACCCGTCTGAACTTCGTCAAATACTGACAATGTGCCATTGTCTTTACACAGTGCCAAAATACTGGACAACGTATCTGGTGGAATCACTTTCATTCCACCTTCTCCTTGCACCGGTTCAATGATAAATGCGGCAAATTCCCGGCTCTCTAGCTTTCTTTTTATTTCATCTAAATCTTCGCTATCAACCTGCTCATATAATTTATCATCGTAAATGAAATCGGCTTTAAACCGATTTGATCCCGTAGCGGATAATGCCGAATAGGTTTTTCCGTGAAAACTGCGATGCAAACTCAGAATACGTTTTCTGCCAGTAAACAGACGGGTAAATTTAATCGCAGCTTCTACTGTTTCAGCACCACTGTTAGTAAAAGTACAGTGGGTATATTTTTCCTTATCTATTTGCTCTGCAAGCATTTCAGCCAATAGACGTACCTTTTTGTGAATATTGGGCTGAAAGAAGATAGGCTCTTTATCTTTAGTGAATCTGTCAATTTCAGCGATAGCGAAATCAGGATTATGTCCAAATGGCAGAGCACCATATTGAGCCAAAAAATCCTTAACAACCCGGCCATCCGATAATGTAAGCTGGTTATCTTGAGCAGACTTAATATCCAGTTCAAGGCCCACAGAGTTCAATAAACTCTCACGATATTGATTAACAAACATAGTTTTCTCTCTTTTTTTTTAGGTGCACAAAGTCATGCTGTAAACAGCATGGAAAAATCCTTGAGTTATAAATAGGTGATTCTAAAAGTAATTAAGTTTGCTGCATGATCTGGTTAATCATTTGGAATTCTCCTATCGGATGAAATTTAAATAACTGTACTGCCAAATAGAAATTCATAATTTCCGGTGTTGTCATTACCTTAATCCCACCGCAACATCGGAATATGAAACTGGCAGTCTCCTCAAGGATATTTTCCAAGGTATAACGTAACGCGAGAATCTTATGGACGGCATTTTCATCCTGGCTAGCATAAAAGGAAATAATCAACATCTGACCGAGAATAACATTAATCTTATAATCAGCTTGGGTCAGGGTATATTTAATTGGGTGCTGTTCTACTACTTTCTCAGGAATAAAACGAGTCAGCCCATCAAGAATTCCAGAATAAGTATTTGCGGCAAAATAATTAAACAGTGATAAACCGCAGGAAAGCAGCATCTGTTGTTCAATCCCTTTATAATGAGAAAGTCGTTTTAATGAAACTTCGGTATCCGAAAATTTAACTTCTTGATTATCACTTTCAGCCATAATCCCCAGTCGCCAGAAAGGAATAACCTTAAAATTCTGATCCGATTTAGAAACCAATACTATCCTCATATCATTATTATTATCAGTATCGCAGACCGATAACACATAATAGTCAGCAATCGAAGATAAGGAACAAGGTTTCTTCGAACCATTAACAAACAACTTTCCCTCTTTAGAATGCATTTTAAGCGATGGTATAAAAATATTCGTTCCAGGCACACCTTCTGCAAAAGCGGAAGCAACCAATGCTTTTGATGCCATAACTTCATTCAATAATACGTTGCTGTCTTCGAATATGTCAGGAAATTTACTGCAAGCCAGTACAATATGATTATGCATTGTTAAGGCAATACCAACAGCGGGAAGCCATGCAGAGGCTTCACGGATAGTATTACCGACTTGATGAAGCCCATCCATATTAGATTGAGCCATCAAACGTAGGCATTGTGAAGCGGCCTCAGAACCCAATAACAATCTTTTCAATCTATCTGGTGTCAAATGTTGGTATTTCCCGCTATTCTTCCTAAGTTCTTCAACAATATTTGTCATTTTTAATTCTCCTTAGCCTATTCAAACAACCTACTGAATAAGGCCAATATCTACACTAAACCCATGTACTTAAGGCGTGACTGCTGCATCCGTTCAACCAAGGAATGAGATAGCTCAAGGCGAGATTCCACCGTAGAATCGGACAACAACATCCCAGGCACTAATTCATAACCTTCAATAAAGCGCAAATGGTTCTGCATACCCCGTTGATAGAACATTTCACGCTCTACAAACAAGTCATCAACAGATACCTGGCTCCATAACGCCAGCCCTTCTTCTATACACTCAAGAGCCGATTGCTTTAGAGAACTATCATTTTCGAGTGCCATCTTGACGATATTTGCACACACTGTCAGATGTCTTAATTCATCAGCATTGGCTCTGGCCTGTGTCTCGGCGGCGACAATATCAAAAGGGCGCCACTTGATTTCGCTGAGTTCTGACGTTGGCGCAAGTACGCCTTCCAGAACAACAGTAATAATTAACACGCCTGCAATATAGTCATTTTTCAACACCACCCACTTATCGAAATAAGTTCTCAATGTTTCCAACATATTGGTCATTTTTCCTCGTAAGAGGCTTTCCATTTTTCCGGCCACATTGTCGATATCCGCAAAACCTATTCTGACCAGATGTTCTCTGAATAATTTAGCATGTCTACCTTCATCAAATATCTGAGTCAGCATATAATCAAAGTTGATATTGTCAGGAGCCTTATCTGCAAGTAACAATAATGCTTTCGTTGCTTCATATTCCGACATCGATTTAAAAGAAAGTTCCCTGATCAGAGACTCCCGTAAATCACCCGGCAAATAGGTTAATTTAGGATCATTGGCATAATAGGTTCTTTTTCTTTGTTCAACACTTATCTGTTCAGTGAACCATTCATCCAAGCCCCAATCTTTTGCCCGCATTTCTACTTCCGATGCCTGTTTAATTAAATTCATAATATAAATTCCTCTCCCAATAAGTTATCTCTCTATACCCGTCATCTTTCAAGCTGCCTCTTTGTTGGCTGCACTCACTCACCCCGGTCACATAGTTATCTATGCTCCCGGGGATTCGTTCCCTTGCCGTCGCGATGCAACTTGAAATCCATAGGGTATATAATGATTTATTTCAATGAATAGTGGGCTGCTTAAATATATTAATAGATAACTTAGGAAAATTTCCCAGTACACCTCGATCCAGGCAGATATGAACAAATAGTGCAATAACGCTGTAATTGTCCTTAAAGAACCAGATCCAGAGCAAACTAATCACACTGAGTGTGAATAAATTGTGGCAAATATTATAAATGGTATAAAAAGCTGGAGGAGGAGTTTCTTTTTTATTCAGTAAACTCCAGATCCGCCCTGGGTAATAACCAATAATATCAATCAGAAAAAATAACACAATAAATTGCCACCAATTTATATAACTCTCAAGCTGCCAAGTCAGAAATAAACTGATAAAAAACAATCCCAAAAACTCCCAACGCAGAATTTTAAATGTATTAATCATCGCTATTCTCCATCATTTCTTTTTTCATGATTGCAATAATATCTCCTGGCTGTTTAATCCAGGCACTGTGAGGATTACCTTTGAGAGACAAAGTTATTTCCCTAACTTCTGCATTAGGTATAAGACTTGCTAATACTTGAGTAGACTTCAACGGAGCCCAATTATCTCCTTTAAAACAGATATAAATGGCCTTGGATAAATGCTTATTCTCCTTCCCCTTATAAGCACGGACATGATCATAATTTCCCGTACAAGCAGTTTTGGACCAGTCCCGCATTAACCCCTTAGCTTCTCTTATGCCAAAACCAATCTTTTTCCCAGGGAGATAACCATATAACACAGTCAGAATGTTAAAAACAATAGCTGCTGTTATTATCTGTACCCTCCCCATTCCCTGCCAATTCTTATACCACACGTTCCCAGTTGCCACACAAAACAGAGAAAATGGCCTGTCAGTTGAGCAGGCAAAGATCGTCGCAATATGCCCCCCAAGACTGTGACCAAAAATAATAGGAATTTTATTGCTATTTAACTCAATAGCCTTGTCTAACATTGCCGGAAGATAATCCTGCAACAGGTCGGAATAGTTATAGTCATTTTTTCGACTTGGTTTAGGTTGATTGTCTCCATAACCTGGCATATCAGCAGTGACAACCTGAAAACCCTCTTTTACCAGTTGTTGTATTAAAGCGTCATACTTCCTGATTTCCACACCAATAGCAGGTAACAATATAACAACTCTGCCATTACTATCTCCCTGATAAACCTTATAATTACAGAGGAAATTGCCAGCCACTTTAAAATAATTACCGTTAATATTATTTTTCATATCTATATGCCCCCAATAACTACATCACGCCCCAGTGACTGGCATTAGCGATAAATCCGCCAAAAAAATTTTATTTTCAATGCGATAAGTATCAAATTCTTGTCCATATCGCCGGGTTATTAGTGATTTTCTAATTTTTTATTAAACAATATAAAAGCCCCTTATACTTTCTTAGTAACAGGCTATAGATAAAGCAAGAAACATATATTATTTTATAAATTATTTGCTGGAAAAATTATTTTACACATTAGAAAAATTTAGTTTAAAATGTAAATCATACCATTTAAATATTAATAAATAAGTTATAAATCAATAATAAAATATCAATTTTAAATGTATTGAATTTACATGAAATAGTATTGATAGAAAGCTATAACCATGTAAAATAACAAGCAGTTAATAGTAATAAGAGATAATCTTAGTTTAAATAACACATAAAAAAAATGAAATTTATTCATGAATCAATTTAAAAATATATTCAAAAAATTATTTACCAACATTATTTTCACAAATCCGCTTATATTAATTCCTTATATACTTTACATGGCAAAATTATTAATGCTCATGAATTATATCATTACCACTATTTAGTTTATGAAATTAACCAGCCATTCTGCTCTATGACTGGTTTTATATTAACTTTAATTATATACCCTATGGATTTCAAGTTGCATCGCGACAGCAAGGGAACGAATCCCCGGGAGCATAGATAACTATGTAACCGGGGTGAGTGAGTGCAGCCAACAAAGAGGCAACTTGAAAGATGACGGGTATAGAATTAAGTTATTCGCTTCCAAAGACTGGCTATACTAAATCCCAAAATAAGCATTGGCAGAATAGCGAGCACGCCCCCCACTACAGGAGCATGTAATCCAACAGAAACAAGGTATATAATTGGAACATAGAGAATACATGTAATGTAAGTACAGATAATTAATAAAATCAACGCAACGCTAAATTTATTGAACTCCCGCGACATCAAATCCGTTAATAAAAACAACAAAACAGGCAATGTAATAAGATAAGATGCTGTGGGTACAACTAATGCTGCGACAAGGCTAAATAATCCAGCAAGTATCCTTAAAATGCTCTGGATATTTGATACAGTTCGGAGTGAAGATGAAAAAAATATATTTCTTATCGCTAATGAGATAGAGAGTAAAAATGTTAAAATACCTGTAACAAAAGCGGAAAATATAGATATGATAATAAGCCCAATATAGGGCACAGGAAAGTAAACTGCATCTACACTTTCTTTAAATAAGTTAATCTCATCTTTTACCGCGAAATGCGCTCCCAAATCCCGAATCGTTCGCTGATATCGCCACAAAGTTCCAAGGTTAAGATTCTCAACAGTATCACTCATACGGTGGTAATGCTCATAACCCAAGATCGTAGCAAAATTCATCCCGGTAAACCCTTTATTCAAAAAGACACTAAAATCTGTGTTATTCTGCAACATTTGATACACGATGGGACTAAATGAAAAAGCTACCGGCTTATAAGCATTCCGATTCCATTCTGAAACAAGAGCAAGATTTTTTGCCGATGTCTCAAATAAGAGTGGCACGCCATTATTTCCCCGAGCATCAAAATTAAAAACAACATCTATTGGTTGAGTAGCGATCTCATTAATATTCTTAACAAAGTGATGCGCACCGAGTAATCCCAACTCTTCAGCATCAGAGAATAAGAATATAACGTTATTTTTTATATCCGTCCTTTTAGCAAGATCCCGCATTAATTGGAGTACCGAGGCGACAGCTATACCATTATCACTGGCTCCTGGCGCAGTTCTAACACTGTCATAATGTGAAACGAATAATAAAGTTCCTTCTGACGAAGGAACCTCCAACTTTGCGATAAGATTCGTTCCAGTTAATTCTGATTGTTCCCCCACTTGTTTTGCAAAGTTGCCTGTATTTATCCTGGCAAACTCTTTATCAAAAGCTCGGCGTTGTTGACTATTGAAGTTTGAATATATTCTCTTCTGCCGAGAGGCCAAATCATCCGCCGTGTAATGAAATGTCTGTTCAGTGACGCTATATCCCATATCATTCATTTCGTTAATCAGGTAAGCCCGAACTAACGCTTGCTGTGTTGAAGCCGCAGGATGAGGTTCCGCAGCAATAACACCAAGCGTTCTCATCACATTCTTGAATCCATTTTCTTTAAAATATTCAACAGGGACTTTATCAGGAAGTACCAAACCGATGCCCTGAATAATCGCAATAATTAAAGTTGCTAAAAAACAGATAATCGAAAAAATGCGTTTCATTAAACTCTCCCATTCCGACAAAATAGTAACAAAATATTATTCTTGATATAATTAATAATATTTTCTCATATTTTTATAATTAAAATGAAAATATATATACCCTATGGATTTCAAGATGCATCGCGACGGCAAGGGAGCGAATCCCCGGGAGCATAGATAACTATGTGACCGGGGTGAGTGAGTGCAGCCAACAAAGAGGCAGCTTGAAAGATGACGGGTATAAAATCAATCCAAATAACTCAAACCAATTTAAAACAATATAAAACATTATTTTTAACAATAACAGACGCTCTTTTGTAATTATATAATCAAAAAATAGTTAGATAAAAACCCTATTTCCTATAAATTCATCAAGGTATTATTTAATACACATCATTAAGAGATGTTATTTATAAATTATTTCCACTAAAATACTATTAATACAATGAGTCAATTCCTAAAAGTATTCATATTCTACGAAGATTACTTTAATAAGACGAATCCAATTTACACACAGAAAGTACTAGCAAGTTTATTGGCTTATATCGTGCTACATCAAAAATGTCGCTTTTTTATATCCATAGATAGGAAACCATTTCCATCTTAATCATCTTGTACATTTATAGTGAGTTAACTATCATGATGATTTGAAACCTGCCATTGAGATTTAAGGAAATCTCAATGGCAGGTAGCATTTTCCACACATCGGATGAGTGTTTTTCAGGTTTATCATCCATAATGAGAAATGAAAATGAATTCCATCTTATTATTCAGAGGGTATTTCGATGAGCACTGCCGTTACCAGTAAAAAAACAAAAAAGACTAAGATTACGGCGAATAATGCTGTTGCTAATGGGCAAGTACAGTCATTAAGTCGCGGATTGACTCTTTTGGAATATATTTCCGAGTCACCCGGTGGTATCGCCCTGACTGATTTAGCCCAACAAGCCGGATTACCAAATTCCACCACTCACCGCCTTTTGACCACTTTGCAACAGCACGGTTTTATCCGTCAGATTGGCGATTTAGGATTGTGGGTTATCGGTTCACACACTTTTATTATCGGCAGTAGTTTCTTACAGAGCCGAAATTTATTGGCACTCATTCACCCGATCCTCCGCCGTTTGATGGAAGATTCCGGTGAAACCGTGAATTTAGCTATTCTTGATCACAGTGAATATGAAGCGGTTATTGTCGATCAGGTACAATGTAATGCATTGATGAGAATGTCCGCCCCTATCGGGGGTAAATTGCCTATGCATGCTTCCGGGGCTGGTAAAGCATTCCTTTCAACATTATCAGATAACCAACTGGTTCAATTACTGCATAAGAAAGGGCTTCATTCTTACACACAACACACCAAGACAACCCCTTCGAATTTAAAAGAAAATCTGGAGCAAGCACGTAAACAAGGGTATTCGTTCGATGATGAAGAACATGCTTTAGGTCTGCGCTGTATTGCTGCCTGTATTTATGATGAACATCACCAAGCCTTTGCAGCTATTTCCATTTCCGGCCCAGTCTCACGCATCACCGATGATCGTATCACTGAACTTGGTGCTTTGGTGATCCGGGCAGCAAAAGAGATCAGTAAAGAATATGGCGGGATTCGTTAATTCTTTTTCTTAAATTATCATATGATTCTCAGGGCATTGATTTTTTCGTGCCCTGTCTTTTCAAACTAATAAATTAAACTTAATTTATCATTCCGCTAAAAATATTAGCGGCAATATAATAGAATAGCAACGAAATTATTTGACTAGTTTAGAAATAATATCAATAAAAAATGAGACAAAGAATCCGAAAATAATTATATTCCCGGACTCTTATATATAGAAGAATTAGTTAATGGAACACTAATCGATGAGTATCATCCTGATTAAATCGCTTTTGATAAATTCCAAGTACCGGTTCCGTTACCTCGATTAGAAAGACGTGAAGTATATACATTATATAATGCACCAGCAGCAGTAGCATTGAAACAAGTATCAAGAAATCCTCCACGTACGCTATTATAACCATTCAGAAAACGGATAACATCATTTTCACGAACTTTACCATCATATCCACTGGTTGTATCTGAAAAAATGTACCATGTCAGGGTCTCAACCGGACGTGCGACTTTATCCGCTGTATAAATATTATAGAGTTCAGGTGATGGCGCATAACCATTAGTACCGAGATATCCCCCATTATTCTGGTAAAGATTGAAAAGAAACACGATATCACCACTGTAAATCTCTTCCCCTACGACTTTTCCGCTCGCAGACAAAATTTGCCATGTACCCGTACCGGTACCCGGAGCACGAGTCGGCGAAGTAGCCGTGTATACGTTATATTTCGCGCCTTGCACGGCTGCATAACCATTAGTATCCAGATAGCCGCCATTTCCATTATTAAAATTGTTTTTAATATGAATTTTATCACCGTATAAAATTACACTAGCCATGATTATATCCTTAAATACTTCCAAGAAGTTATATACCCGTTATCTTTCAAGTTGCCTCTTTGTTGGCTGCACTCACTCACCCCGGTCACATAATTATCTATGCTCCCGGGGATTCGTTCCCTTGCCGTCGCGATGCATCTTGAAATCCATAGGGTATATGTGTGTTATATGAGAATTTTCATGTATTTAATTACGAGTCAAAAATATCAATTCTTTTTACAACCACTCACCGTGGCTAAAAATCCTTGATTCCCAAACTCTATAAAATTATAGAACCTCTACAAATAAGTGGATCTATTTTTATTTCTTAAAGAAATCATTAAATATATGCTTTTAACTCACATTCCAATTATGCATTCCTAATAAGAAATATATTTCATATAGAATCCCAGGTTTATTTTTATTGGAAATATTCACATCCCACCCAATAAAAACAAATAGGAATTAATTTATACCCGTCATCTTTCAAGTTGCCTCTTTGTTGGCTGCACTCACTCACCCCGGTCACATAGTTATCTATGCTCCCGGGGATTCGTTCCCTTGCCGCCGCGACGCATCTTGAAATCCATAGGGTATATATTTAATTTAGAGAAATAATTTAATGAGGATAATAATATTAACTATTGGTGAAAATGGCGGTTACTGATAGCAATCGCCAATTCCCAATAAAATCAGGCTGAAACTTTGACAATAGAGTAAGTTTCTATTTCAGTACGTTGACTGAACCGCTGTTTGCGGCGATACGCAAACACATCTTCCACATGACCACTTCTAATCCGTTCCTGTAACGCCCGCCAATAGTCTGCTTTAAATAAATCACTATGCATCTCTTCAAAATAACAGCGAATACGACTGTCAGTGCAAAGAAATTGTCGGAATTCTTCAGGAAAAACATCATTTGGCGCCACGCTGTACCACGGTTCACCGGCAAGTTCATCTTCTGGATAACGCGGCGGCGGTATATCTCGAAAATTAACCTCTGTCATATAACAGATTTCATCGTAGTCGTAGAACACTACTCGTCCATGCCGTGTCACACCAAAGTTTTTAAACAGCATATCTCCAGGGAAAATATTCGCCGCAGCAAGTTGTTTAATCGCATTACCGTACTCTTCGATGACATCTTTCAATTTCTGTTCTTCCACCTGTTCCATATAGATATTCAGCGGTGTCATCCGCCGTTCCATATAGAGATGTTTAATCAGGATTTTATCACCCAAATCTTCTAGCTTTTCTGGCACTTCTTTCTGCAACTCTTCCATTAGTTCAGGACTGATGCGGGCTTTATCAATAACGAAATTTTCAAACTCCTGTGTGTCGGCCATCCTCCCCACACGATCATGCTCTTTGACCAGACGGTAACACTCCTGCACCCGCTCCTGAGTCACCTCTTTCTGCGGCGCAAATCTATCTTTAATCACCTTGAAGACGCGATCAAATGAAGGCGAAGTAAACACCAACATCACCATCCCTTTAACTCCGGGAGCAATCATAAGTTGCTCTTTGGAGAAGGTAATAAACGCCAGATATTCCCGATAATATTCTGTCTTACCATGCTTCTGGCAGCCGATTGCCATATAAAGTTCAGACGTTGATTTGGCAGGCAGAATTTCTCTCAGCCATTCAACCAAAGCCGCAGGCAAAGGCGCATAAACCATAAAATAGGAACGGGCGAAACCAAATACAATGCTGGCATCTGCATAATCAGTCAGGCAGGTATCGATAAAGATCCCCCCAGATTCGTTATGATGGATCGGTAATAAGAAAGGATAAACTTGACTGCCCATGCGGATCTTACCGACTAACCAAGCCGCTTTGTTGCGATAAAACAGTTCATTAGCTATTTGAAAAGTCGCTTGTAGTAATTCTTCGACTGGAAATGTCCGTTGTAAGTAGTCTGTAATATAACGAATATCTCTCTCTAAATGTTCCCAAGGTAAACGCAGCGGCAAATCATTAAGAATTGTCCGTAACATTAAAGCAAGATTATCATTAGGGAAAAAGTCACGCGATAACGGCCGAGTAATATCCCGAAATCTACGCGCAGGCTGCGAGGTAAAAATAAATAATTTATCCGGTGTCAAATTGCGATGCTCAAATAGACGGCAATAAACAGAATTAAAAAAACTCTCGGCAATTTCAAACCGGGGATAATCCGGTAATAAACCGGTATAAACAACCTTTACCTTGGTAATGTACTCTTCATCATATCCGAAAGCACTATGTATACATTTAAGCTGCTCAACCACCAGCCCAACATGATGATCATAAAGATTGATACGCTTTTTCATAGCTTGCTGTACAGCGTGCCAGTCAGCCTGTTCAAAGCGTTGTTGTGCGCCTGAAGTCACTTCCAGAAAGCGACCATATTGTGCATCGAATCCTTGTAAAATGGTTTGTGCTATCAAATGTGCTGAATCTATCTCCATCGCAACTCCTCAATATATTCAGCCTGCTTATTGCAGGCTGAATAGAATCAGAAATATACCCGTTATCTTTCAAGTTGCCTCTTTGTTGGCTGCACTCACTCACCCCGGTCACGTCACATAGTTACCTATGCTCCCGGGGATTCGCTCCCTTGCCGTCGCTATCCATCTTGAAATCCATAAGGTATAGAACAATCAGAACTGCTGTTCTTCTGTGGAACCTGTCAATGCGGTTACTGACGATGTTCCCCCTTGAATAATCGTTGTGACTTTATCGAAATAACCCGTGCCAACTTCCTGTTGATGAGAAGAGAAGGTATAACCACGGTTAATTGATTCAAACTCTCTTTCTTGGATCTTCTCCACATAATGTTTCATCCCTTCACCCTGCGCGTAAGCATGTGCCAGGTCGAACATGTTGAACCACATACTGTGGATACCCGCCAAAGTAATAAATTGGAATTTATAACCCATTGCTGACAGTTCATCCTGGAAACGCGCAATAGTCTTATCATCCAGATTCTTTTTCCAATTGAACGATGGAGAACAGTTGTAAGCTAATAATTTACCGGGATATTTAGCATGAATCGCCTCAGCAAAACGACGGGCCATTTCAATATCAGGTGTTGATGTTTCACACCATATCAAGTCAGCATACGGCGCATAAGCCAAACCACGACTAATTGCTTGATCGATGCCCGCTCTGGTACGGAAGAACCCCTCAAAAGTCCGTTCGCCGGTAATAAACTCACTGTCATATGTGTCACTATCAGAGGTTAACAGATCGGCTGCATCAGCATCGGTACGAGCAATCAACAGCGTCGGTACGCCAGAAACATCCGCCGCCAAACGCGCAGCGACCAATTTTTGAATCGCCTCTTGTGTCGGAACCAGAACTTTACCGCCCATATGACCACATTTTTTCACCGCTGCCAGTTGATCTTCAAAGTGAACAGCCGCAGCACCCGCTTCAATCATCGCTTTCATCAATTCAAAAGCATTCAGAACACCACCAAATCCTGCTTCCGCATCCGCCACAATTGGCAGAAAATAATCGATATATTCCTGATGATCAGTACCAATACCATTCGCCCACTGAATCTGATCTGCCCGGCGGAAACTGTTATTAATGCGTTTTACCACCGCCGGGACTGAATCCACCGGATACAGGGACTGATCAGGATACATACTGGATGCGGTGTTAGCATCAGCCGCAACTTGCCAACCAGAAAGATAAACCGCCTCAATACCCGCTTTTGCCTGCTGTAATGCCTGCCCACCCGTCAATGCACCTAATGAGTTGACATAGCCTTTCTTTGCCATGCCATGCAGCAGTTCCCACAGTTTTTTAGCACCAAGCTGTGCCAATGTATGTTCTGGATTAACCGAACCACGCAATTTAACCACTTCTTCCGCACTGTACGGACGGATAATTCCATTCCAACGGTCACTTTTCCATTCTTGTTCCAGTTGAGCGATTTGTTGAGTTCTGGAGATTGTCATAACTTCTACTTCCTATCTTTGTTAAATTAATCGGATATGGTGTTTTGTTATTATTCGTTGCTCAAACTTCTCTCAGTAGCCCTAATAGGATGGGCTCTAATCAAGCAATTGATATCCCGGCAACGTCAGGAAATCTATCAGCTCGTCCTGAGTTGTAATGCGCTCCATCAACTTGGCCGCATCGCTAAATCGCCCTTGACTGAAACGTGTTTCTCCAACTTCTTGCTTAATAACCTCCATTTCCTCTGCCAACATCTGCTTGAACAAACTTTTTGTCACTTTTTTACCGTTAGATAATGATTTTTCGTGATGAATCCATTGCCAAATAGATGTCCGGGAAATTTCGGCTGTCGCAGCATCTTCCATCAAACCATAAATAGGAACGCAGCCATTTCCTGAAATCCACGCTTCAATGTATTGAACCGCTACACGGATATTGGCCCGCATACCTTCTTCAGTACGATCGCCTGGGCAAGGTTCCAGTAATTGAGCTGCGGTAATCGGCGCATCTTCTTCACGGAAAATATCTAACTGGTTTTGCCGCTCTGCCAAGACCCTATCGAAAACTTCCATTACCGTGTCGGCAAGACCTGGGTGGGCAATCCATGTACCATCATGACCATTGCGTGCTTCCAGCTCTTTATCCGCCCGGACTTTATCTAGTACCCAATTGTTGCGTTCAATATCTTTACTGGGGATAAAAGCAGCCATTCCCCCCATCGCAAATGCTCCGCGCTTATGGCAGGTTTTGATCAGCAAACGGGAATAAGCACTGAGGAAAGGTTGATCCATTGTGACAGACTGACGATCAGGCAGAACCCGATCACTATGATTTTTCAGTGTTTTAATGTAGCTGAAAATATAATCCCAACGGCCACAATTAAGGCCAACGATATGGTGCCGAAGATGATAAAGAATCTCATCCATCTGAAATACAGCAGGCAGAGTTTCAATCAATACCGTTGCTTTGATTGTGCCTCTCGGCAGATCAAAACGATCTTCTGCAAAACTGAATACATCACTCCACCACTGAGCTTCGTGATAAGACTGAATTTTTGGTAAGTAGAAATAGGGGCCGCTCCCCTTTGCCAGCAATTGCTTATAGTTGTGGTAAAAATAGATCGCAAAATCAAACAATCCACCGGCAATTGGCTCATTCTGATAGAGAACATGTTTTTCCGGTAAATGAAGCCCTCTTACCCGTGCGATCAGAACAGCAGGATCTGATTGCAACTGGTACTGTTTACCCTGCTCATTAACGTAAGAAATTGTGCCATTAACCGCATCACGCAGGTTGATTTGCCCTTCAATCACCTTATCCCAAGCTGGTGCTAAGGAATCTTCGAAATCCGCCATGAAAACTTTTACATTAGCATTCAACGCGTTGATAACCATTTTCCGTTCTACTGGTCCAGTGATTTCTACTCTACGATCACGGAGATCCGCTGGAATATTTTGAATTTCCCATTCACTTTCACGAATGGAACTGGTTTCCGAAATAAAATCAGGCAATTCACCATCATCAATTTTCTTCTGCCAAATATCCCGATCAACTAACAATTTTTTCCGTGCATCAATAAACCGAACAACCAGATCTTTCAGAAAATCTACCGCCTCAGGTATCAAAACTTCCTGCTCTGCTGCTCCAAATCGTTTAATAAACGATAATTCAGTCGCTAAAGTTTGCTGCGTCATTCATTCATCCTCATTTTAAGCCACACCTGAATAAGAGTAATAGAAATTTAAAATAAATCAAAAACGATTTCCATTTTTTTAAAAATTTATTTTTATTCAATAAAAAACAATTAGTTATATTACAAATTACTCATTTTAAATTAGGGAAATTAATTCCATAAATTACAAGATCATTTGGTTAAGTTTTTGTTATATAAGAAAAACTACAAAAAGTGCGATATTTTGATAGGTGTTATGGCAGGAAATCAGAAAAAATCAGGAGGGTTAAATGGCTGAAATTCAGCCATTTATAAAGATATTAATCCAGTGTTGGATTCATGTAGGTAAGATCATATGGCGTGATCTGGTACACATAATAATTCAGCCAGTTGGAAAACAATAAATGCCCGTGACTACGCCATGATGCCAGTGGTTTTCTTTCTGGATTATTATCTGGAAAATAATTTATTGGGATCTTTGGAGACAAACCTGCGGCTAAATCGCGTAAATATTCACTAGCCAACGTTCCAGCATCATATTCCGGATGACCAGTTACAAATACCATACGTTTATCTTTACTTGCCAGTAAATACACCCCCGCATCTTCAGAACTGGAAAGAATATCCAGATCAGTATGTTCACGAACAACCTGTTCAGGAAAATCTGCATAGCGAGAATGGGGAGCAAAAAAAGATTCATCAAAGCCACGAGTTAATAATGCTAAAGGGTCCAGAGTAGAGTGATAATAAACACCTGATAGTTTTACTTCTCTGGTAAACTTCGGCAAACCATACAAAATATTCAAAGCGGCTTGTACAGCCCAACAAATAAATAAGGTAGAAGTGACATGTTCCTTTGCCCAACTAATTATTCTTTCAATCTGTCTCCAATATGCCACATCTTCGAATTCGACTAATCCCAATGGCGCACCAGTGACAATTAAACCATCAAAGTTTTGGTGTTTTATCTGCTCGAAATCACAATAAAAGTTATTCAAATGTTCAGCAGGCGTATTCCTGCACTTTCGGTTATCTATTTTCAATAGCTGGATATCTACCTGTAAAGGCGTATTGGATAGTAATCTTAGCAATTGATTTTCAGTCTCAATTTTCTTTGGCATCAGGTTAAGCAGCAATACCTTTAGTGGACGTATATTTTGAATATTTGCACGAGTAGATGTCATTACGAACACATTCTCGTTTCGTAAAAAATTCACTGCGGGTAATTCATCCGGTATACAAATTGGCATGCTATAACCTCGATTTTTTATCCATTTATACGCTTAGACTTCCAGATAGCTAAATCTAACTAAGTATTAACAAAATGTCGAGGATTTACAAGTAAGCTGAAATTATTTCATTTTTGGTCTTACAACAATGTTCAACATGATAATAGTTAATAAATTTTCAGTATTTATAATAGAAAATACTTTAAATTATATTTTTTATATAAAAAAACAATAAGGTAAATTAAATTAAAAATGGAATGAAACATATTAAAAATCAATGATATTTTCAGTAGAAATGAGGAAAACCAAAACAAAAAGGCAAAATTATAAGAAGTCAAATTACAAGCTATCAATATTAAAAACAATACATTCTAAAAAAGTAACAAGACTAATTGATAAAATATTCTTATTATTAATATTGAGTTATAAGATTTATCTTCAATACTAAAATATGCACTTTTCTTATAATAAGAAGCTAAACGATCTTTAATTCTTGGGAAATAAATATCTAAGTTATCAATAAGTTCACAAACATTTTCACCAGAAGAGGTTACCGTTTTCTGGTCATTGGTGAATATTCTTAAAATAGTCGGTATATGAACCATGACAGACATAATTATTTCCTCACTGAGTAATTTTTATGATTTCTTCGACTGCATGCCCCTGTACATATCGGTAGCTACGCAGTTCAAGCCGCGACTCTGGTGCAGTAGAAAGAATGACATGGTGAATTTGGGGTGAAACAGAAAAAGCTAAGTCTTCTCTACTCGGATAAGCCCGTGAGCCAGAATGAGAGTGGTAAAGGACAATTGGTTCTAGTACTACAGCCGTACTTACTTTTTTCAACAGAAAAGACACCCATAGAAAAGCTTAATTCATGCGGTTTCTCAGAGTTGTGAGCATCAAGGAAAATGCAACTTTCTGATATCTACGGCTGTAGTACTAGTTAAGTCGTGCTCCTAACTGGAGCAAACGAGTGAAAGCATTTTATTGACACTGCTATCATCGTTCTTAAAGCGTTAATCGCGCTTTTAGAGCTGATCCGTGCATTTTTGAAATAGATAACGTAAACGTAGCTAAGGTCATCGGGGTCACCTCCCGGTGGCCTTTAACATTTACCGCCTTTGATCAAACAAGCCACTTTTGTTTAAGTGGCCTAATATACTAATCTAACAGCTTAAATTTGGTAATCCCTACTGGACTTGAACCCGTGTTCAAGCGATTATTGGTCCGGGAGTATAAACGGCACTACACCGCACCCACCTGCACGTTTTGGATCAAAAATTTTTTTCAGTTTTAAAATCCTACAAGACAAACGGCCAGACCGTGCCAGTACTAGCGATGTAAGAAAAATCGCAAACTGAAATGATTGAAAAGATTTTCAGGAAATTTCAAAACACAGTAATAGCGTGGTCTCGTGGCTATTAGAAAATTGAAATCCACTAAGTTAACCTGAAACTCTGGGAACAACAGTCTATCGAGGATAGCCGACGTCATGGCCGCATGAGTGCCAGCGAGATTATGACCATCGTGATTGCCTTTCATATGTCACATTATCGGGATTTTAAAAACTTTTACTTTGGATTAGTCCAACAATATC
The DNA here is from genome assembly GCF_042879335.1 of Photorhabdus sp. RM96S. Lineage (NCBI taxonomy): Bacteria > Pseudomonadati > Pseudomonadota > Gammaproteobacteria > Enterobacterales > Morganellaceae > Photorhabdus > Photorhabdus sp. RM96S. The sequence goes on from NZ_JBHFKT010000026.1 coordinate 75,048, forward strand.
ACCAACAAGACTTTCCCACCCTGCTGAGTTATACCCGCTTTCTGGGCGTCGTCTCATCGGTTTTAGGGTCCCTTTGCAGTTATTTGACGCAGGTGAAAGGGAAATCCACGGGACTCGCCTTTATCGACTCCACCTGCATTCGTGTTTGTCATAATGTGCGTATCCCTCGTCATAAGGTGTTTGACGGCATAGCGAAACGAGGAAAAGGGTCAATGGGAGGGGTTTTCGGTTTTAAGTTGCATTTCATAGTCAATCCTCAAGGAGAAATTGTGTCAGCCAAACTCACCTCAGGCAATGTCGATGATCGGGAGCCCGCGCGTGAATTAGCAACGGGATTAACAGGAACACTTTACGGCGACAAGGGATATATCAATCAGGCTCTGTTTGATGATTTAAACGCAACAGGTGTGACATTCATCACTGATACGCGCAGTAACATGAAGGCAAAAGCGCTCTCGGTGTGGGATAAAATGATGTTATCAAAGCGTTTCATCATAGAAACCATCAATGATCAATTAAAGAATATTTCTCAGATAAAACATTCACGACACCGTAGTGTGCAGGGATTAATGTTGAATGTATTGGGGGACTCATCGCTTATTGTCTCAAAGAGAACAAACCGTCACTGAATATTTCCTGCTCAGAAATGGATAGGTTAGTGAATGCTTAACCAGAACTCAGGTTATTTAGCAAAAACTTTGATCGTGCCTCAGGCACTGAGTTCCCTTCTTAAGCAAATCTCAGGTTAAATAAATAATATACCCGTTATCTTTCAAGTTGCCTCTTTGTTGGCGGCACGCACTCATCCCGGTCACATCGTTCGCTATGCCCCCGCGGATTCACTCCCTTGCCCCCGCGATGCATCTTGAAATCCATAGGATATCCCTTAAAACGCAAAAACCCCCAGCGCTCGCTGGGGGTTTCTACGGTATTTAAAGCCTGGCAGTTCCCTACTCTCACATGGGGAGACCCCACACTACCATCGGCGCTACGGCGTTTCACTGCTGAGTTCGGCATGGGGTCAGGTG